>JACPAN010000010.1 GCA_016180815.1 Elusimicrobiota bacterium | reverse complement strand
CAGAATCTTAAAAACCTGGCCCAAGAAGGCTATCAGTTTATCATCGGCGCGCGCATCAAAAATGAAAGCGAAGAAACCAAAGCCGAAATACTCAAGGCTACCCAGGGCATGACGGATGGAGACAGTTTTATTTTGAAAAAGGATAACGCAACCCGCTTGGTCGTGACCTATTCCGAGAAACGCGCTAAAAAGGACGCCGCCAACCGCGAACGGGGTCTTAAGAAATTACGCATTCAGATAAAATCAGGACGCTTAACCAAGCAAAGTATCAATAACCGCGGCTACAACCGTTTCTTAACCATCCGGGGAGAGGCCAACGTTTCTATTGACGAGGATAAAGTGAAATCGGACCACCACTGGGACGGCCTTAAAGGTTATATGACCAATACCGAGCTTTCAGCTAAAGAGGTGGCGCAAAACTATGTCCAATTGTGGCAGATCGAAAATGCCTTCCGTATTTCTAAAACGGACCTCAGAGTCCGCCCCATCCATCATTATTTAAGACGCAGAATCGAGGCGCATATCTCTATTGCTTTTGTCGCCTACGCTATTTACAAGGAACTGGAATATCTGCTCAAAAAGCATGGCGCTGCCATCAGCGTGAAACGAGCCGCCGAATTGACGCAGAATATGTATGAGTTGGAGTACGCTTTGCCTGGTTCCGGTGAAATCAAGAGGCGGGTGCTAAAAATGGATGCCGAGCAGGAAGTTGTCTATGACGTTATTCGTAAATCCTAGGGTGTCCCAACTCGGAAGACGGGAAGTTTGGTTTTGGAACCGTCTTGTCTTCTGCCGCTGCGGCGCGGGGCGTCTGAGCCGGCATCCGTGTTCGCAAGCACGGGATCAGGAACTTCCGGCGAATCTTGACTTTGTTGCCCCTGGCCGTCGATGTTGGCCGCCAAATCGACGGCTTGATCGGCGGGCGCCGCTTCAGCTGCTTTGCGCTGGCGTCGGGCCGCGGCTGAAAGAGCGCCTTGCTGGCGGGCGCCCAGGCGTTGGCCGGCGATCACGCCTAAGGCCGTTCGATTGCGCTGCATCGTTTCCAGGGCGCAGAAGGTCATTTGCGCTTTCTGTTCCAATGGCCATTCTTTGACCAAGGGCAGAATCTGTTCCCGCTCCGTTTCTTCCGGCAGGCAGCCCACGGCCGACACCTCAAAAATTTCAGGATTGACGGTTTGAAATGAATTGATGAGCGCCGCTGAACCCGAGTGCGCCGCGGTCAAATGAGCTGAAACTACGGTCCAGCTATTGCAGATGATTTCGTAAATCGAGCGAGGCTCAGGGGTGGGGGATTCAGGGGGCGTTTGAGCGTCGGCGGCATCTCCGGCATCCGCTGTAGGCACAGGTTGAGCAGGTGGGCATCGGGGGGGTTCAACTTCCGCCAATAAAAGGGCGTTAAAACATAAAATTTGCGCGAGCAGAGATAAAGCAGCCTTTTTCATGCCAGTGGATCGCTCCAGCTAAGGGTACCAGGACTTTCCTGCGTATTCCAGGCGTTTTTCGACGGAAAGATTGGAATGTAGGACTAAAGTCCTAGCCTAAAAATAGGACTTAAATGCTGTTTTTTAAGGCTAAAGTCCCATCAAAACCTGTTGGTTTCGGGTAAAACTTATATTGTGAGATTGGGTTGTTTTCGTTTGTCCGGACCCCTTATCGTTTTATTGTTCATCGGAGGCCCCTACTCGTCTTTTGGGCAGAACGCCGAGGCTTTTGATGACGCTGATGAATTGGACGTTCGTTTTGACAGCGCCGGAAGAAAAGGCAAAAGAAGTTCCGAAAAAATCGCGGCTGTGCCGGTTCATGCTGACGCGGGCGAAGAAGAGAACCGGGAACAACCCGAGGACGCGCATGGGTCCGGATACAGGCTGTGGCCGGATGCCATCCCTCCCCGGCCTTTGGGCGGCAGGGCCTTGACGACGATTGAAGATCATCGCATTGAGGCTTCGGGCGATTATTATTGGCCTATTTTTAGAGTCGGGTTGCGCGCCGGCATGATCAGCGGCACAAATTTATTGGGCGGCCCAAGCATTCCTTATGCGACTTTGCAGCCGTCGCCTTATGTCACGGGCACGGTTTCCGCCGAATCCGAGGGTCCTGTTCTTTATTCCATGGCGGCCGTGACCGGCAGTTATCTTTATTTGCGTTCCGAGCCCAGCATTCGTTTGCCCTATGATTCGAATTCGCGCGGCGCCATCGAAGAGCATGCCGGCGCCGGACATTTTTACGGAGACGCTATCCCGGTCATTCGATTCGCGCGCAATGTCGCGATGGCTCCATTCGCCGGCGTTGAAGCATGGGCGCTCTCGAGCGCGGACAGCCAAATGATGCTCGACGGCAATGTGGGCTTAGCCGCGGCCTGGCGATTCGCTCCTTCCCATACGGTTCATGCTTGGGGGCAGGTCGAGGGGACGTTAAGCCGCGCAGATTCCTATCGCAACGTGGACGGCCCCAACCGAGTGTCGGATTTTAACGGCCAGGTTTATTTGGAAGGCGTGAGCGCGGGCGCCGATTATACGCACACGTTCGGTCATGAGGATTACTTGAGGCCGTGGGTCCAGTACACGAATCGCAATGTGTACCATCGCGTGGATACGGGCATGGACCTGGGCCTGGGCCCTGTGACTTTGGCGATGGCCGGGCGTTTCCAGGATACGAACAGCCCGTGGTTTGTCGGCGAGCGCGGCGGCGCCGTCAGCGTTCAATGGCGGCCGCTTGAAGACTTGGGCCTGGGCGTGACGGGTTCGGTTATGGAACGGCGCGACTATGAAGACAATTCGCTCCCTTACGGTTTTAATGTAGTCGGCGGCGTGACTTGGACGCCGGGAGAAAACGCAAGCGGCGTCAGCGTCCGGCGGACCATGGTCAGGCAAGTCCATGATGACCCGGAGGCCGAGGGGATCATCGCCCGCGGGCAGGAATATTCCAACACCGGCGATTACGAGGATTCTTTTAGAAATGCCGTTGGGAAATCAAGAGATTTCGACGCGTTCGCGGGCAACCTGCCTGTCGCGGGCGTCGGGGATATTCTGCGGGCCGTTTCTTTGATGACCCGTTCGCTTAATGATATCGGTTATAACCATACCGAGGGAGAAGTTTTAAACGCCGGCAATACGCCGGATATTTACAGCGGCTGGCGCGGCGTGTATCTTTCCGCCGATGAGGAGGACCGGGCTCCCGTTGCGATCTGCATCGGCGCGGCGCAGCTTGCTTCGGAGTTGGCGGAGAGGCTCGGGCAACGCTTGGGCATCGCGATTGAGGCGGATCCGGTGTCCACGGTTGACAATAAGCCCGGCGGTCACGCGGTGCCCATGATCAGGATTCCGGGCGAGGGCATTGTTTTCGTGGATTGGGGAACGATTGTTCCAACCAACACTTTTGATCCGCAGGCGGCGTTGGCCGTTTATCAGGGCCGCGCGGGTTCCGTGGCCGTTCTTCATACGGTGGGCGATTCGAGCGATCGAGGCGCTTATGCGGGCCGGATTTACCCGGAACAGGGCCGGGCTCTTTTTGACGCCACGACTTTGCACGGTGAGCCGGGCCTGCCTCGTTCCCGTGGCCGGGAGTTCTTTAACGATGAGGCCAGGGGCTCGGATTTAACGCGGCGGCGGGCGCTCAACGCCCTGGACCGTTCGCTTGTGGGCCCTTTCTAGAAGGTTCGAACCACGCCCAACGTTCCTCCTCCACCTAAGAAACGCTGGGAACCTTTGCGATTAAAGGCCCGGTATCCTTCCGCGGCCAGATGGATGCGCCAGCCGGTATTCGGGATTTGCCATTCATAACCCAGGCCTAAATTCCAGGTTCCTCTTCGGCCCAACAGCGGAGTTCGAAATTCACTTTTATCATCTTCACTGGAGAAGAAATGCGCGGCCGCGCCCGCGCGCAAAATAATATAGCGCGTGTGCGGGGTTCCCAGAGGGATGAGCGCCAGCTCAAGGCCCGCAGGCGCCTGGTAATGATCGATGAAGGCTGTTGCGCCTGAGAACTTTCGCTGCTTGAATCTGTTGTATTGGACGCCGGTGTAAAAACGAATCCAGGAGAATAGGTGTCCTCCAAGCAGTAATTTCGGCCCGACGCTGGTGGATTCGTCATGGATTCTGCCGTCCTCATCCACGGTGAACAGCGAATCCGAGGCCGCGGCGAGCGTGATATAGCGCGCTTTGCGGATGGCATAGGTTTCCTTGGGAGGCGGGCCGATTTCTTTGACTTGTCCCGATGGGGGGATGATTTGATTTGATTTAAGGTGTTTCAGGAAGGCGTTTTTTTCTTCCTGTCCCCAGAGGTCCTGGCGCTGCAGGTTGGGGATTCTCTGCGTTTGGGCGGAGGATGCGCTCATCAAGAAGAGCAACAACGGCAGGATCATTCGATGACGCATAGCAAAAGCTTCAAGTGAATATTACAATTTACCGCAACGATGAGGTTTTTTATTGTTGTTTCATGGTGCTGCGCGGCGCTTATTCCGGGCGTCCTTGAAGCCAAATCCGTCAAACAGGCGCGCGAAGAAGTCGTTGATGAAACCGTGCTCTACCTTAACGTCCCTTATCTTTGGGGCGGGCGTCATCCTAAAACCGGTCTTGATTGCTCGAGTTTCGTTCAAGTCGTTTATGCCAAGGCCGGTTTGCATTTGCCCAGAGTTTCGAGGGCGCAATTTTCCGCCACGCATAACCTCAAGCCCTCGGATGTCCTGCCCGGCGACTTGGTTTTTTTCGCCATGAAAAATCCGGGCACGGCCAAGGTGGATCATGTGGGCATTTACATGGGCAAAGGCTATTTCATCCACGCCTCGGTCACGCACGGTGTTCATATCGAATCCATCGACAAGCCTTATTATTTAAACCGCTTGGTCGGCGTCCGCAAATATCGGGGTTTTTGACCCCTCGCGCCATGATGAAGGATCCGGATTTCATCCAAGGCATTTCGTCGTTCAATGAGGGGAAGTTTTTCGAGGCGCATGAAGCCTGGGAGGACTGCTGGCGCCGGCAAAGCGATGAGAACGTGCGGGTTTTTCTTCAAGGATTGATTCAGATCGCCGCGGGCTTTTATAAATTCTTGGAGCAGGGTAATCCCGGCGGCGCCCGGTATTTGTTGGAGCGCGGGCTCGAGAAATTGGCCGGATTTCAGGACGGGCATGCCGGGTTGTTATTGAACGCTTTTCGCGAGGATGCCTCCGTTTGCCTGAAGGCGCTTCGCCGGGGAGCCGTTCATTTAGAGCGTATCCCTAAATTGGAGGGTAGGGTTTGTTAAGAATGCCGCTTAAAACTTGGTGGCGCGGGGCTTTTGAGAAAGGCGTTTACCCGCTCAAGAGCCTTGAGAATAATCTTCAGTGGCGGACGAAAACACGACGGCAGGTTGTTTTTTTAAAGAAAGTTTTAGGTTTACGTCCGGACTCGAAAGTTTTGGATGTGGCTTGCGGGCAAGGGCGCCATGCCCTTTTATTGGCTCAAGGCGGTTGTCAAGCGACCGGCGTGGATATTTCGCCCGTTTATTTATCCGAGGCCAGGAAGCAAGCGGCGCGCCTTAAGGTGAAGGCGCGTTTTTTGCGTCAAGATATGCGCCGCTTAAGGTTCCGCCGGGAGTTTGACGCGGCGATCAATATGTTCAGCAGCTTCGGCTATTTTTCAAAAGCCGGCGATGACCTTAACGTGCTGCGCGGAATTTACGCCGCGCTTAAACCGGGCGGTTATTTTCTGCTTGATACTATCAACGGTCCCCGGATTCTGCGGCATTTCGTCGCGAATAAATGGACCGAATGGTCGGACGGCATGCTGATTCTCGAAGATTGCGAGCTTGTTCGCCGGAAGCGCGCCGTTAAAACTCGTTGGATTTTTATTCGCAACGGTTACAGAAAGGAAATGATTTCTTTGGTACGCATGTACGACAACAAAAGCCTGGGCCGCCTTCTCAAGAAGGCGGGATTCCGGATCGTGCGGTTTTACGGCGAAACAGCCGTTGCGCCTTACCGGCCCTTGCATTCGCCTCGCCTTGTTGTTTTGGCTCAGCGGCCGTTTGACGCCAAATAAGCCAATGTCTCGATATGATAAGTGTGGGGGAAAAGATCGAAGGGCACAAGCCGCTCCAGCGTGTAACCGGCGTCCGCCAATAAGCCGATGTCCCGCGCTTGAGTCTTCGGATCGCAGGACAGATAGACGATTTTTTTTGGTTTTAGGTTGATTAGCGCCTTCGCGGCCTTAGGATCGAGACCTTGGCGGGGAGGATCGAGAAAGACCAAATCGGGGGCGCCGGCGAGTCCGGGGAGCCGGTTCTCGACGCGGCTGTTCTGCCATTCGATATTGTCGTGGCCGTTGGATCGGCCGTTGATCCGCGCGTCTTCGTAACTGCCGGGGTGTTCTTCGATGGCGATCACTTGTTTCGCGCGTTCGGCCAAGAATAGGGTGAATAGGCCGACGCCCGAATAAGCGTCCACCGCGACATCAAACCGGCCGGGGAGGTGTTTGATCACGTCATCGATGATTTTTTCGGCTTGGGCGGTGTTGGTTTGAAAGAACGACGTCGCTGAAATCCGGTAAGTTTTATTGAGAATTTTTTCGTGGTAGTAAGGCCGTCCCCAAAGCGCGCGACTGGCGGAGCCGTAAATGATATTGGTTTTTTTGGGGTTGACGTTTTCCACGATGCCGACTAATCCCGGCAAGCCGGCCTGAGCCAGATCACGCCCGAACGAAGCGGGGGTTTGCTGCCTGGCGACGACAATGAACAAGAGTTCGTTCGTGCGCTGCGATCCCCTGAGGCAGCAATAGCGTAGCAGCCCGTCGTGGCGCGCTTCTTCATAAACGGGGCAGCCGGATTGAGCCAATACTTTTTTAACGCGAGGCAACACGGCGTCGAAGATCGGCAGCTCAACCGGGCAATTTTCCAGATCGATGACGTTGTGGCTGTTGCGCGCATAATAACCCAGGATCAAGCGCTTGTCGCGGCGGCCCAGAGGGTATTGGACTTTATTGCGGTAATGCCAGGGTTCCTCCATGCCGACGCAGTCCTCCAAGGGAAGTTTACCCGGAGGAATTTTCGCGATGCGCTCAAACGTTTCGCCGACGATCGCTTTTTTGGCTTTCAACTGGTAGGCATATTGAGCCATTTGCCATTGGCAGCCGCCGCATCCCGGATTTTTTCCGTTAGGAGCGAATAGCGGGCAGGGCGGCTGAGTGCGTTCCGGAGACGCTTTGATGATGCGTTCGATGCGCGCGAAGCCGTAGCTTTTGCGTTTATTTTCCCATGAGGCTTCGATTAAATCGCCCGGAACCGCCAGGGGGACAAAAACAGCCGTCTTCTCGTTAAAGGCCAGGCCGTCGCCGCCGTCAACCAATTTGTCGATGCTCAGCGTGAAGCGGCCGTTCTTATCCGTCGCTTTCGTTTTATAATGGTTCATTCCATGAGATTAAACTTTTTCTCACGCTTCCTGAAACATCACGCCCGCGCGCTGTCGCCGGCCATCGTCTGTTGCGGTTTTTTTTCGCTCGTGGGCTGCGCCCTGGCGACCGAAGCGATCGCTCAAGACCGGCCGTCTGGCAATGTGGTCCTGGTGACGTTGGACGGGGTGCGCTGGCAGGAATTTTTCGGCGATCCTGACCCGTCCCTGGCTCCCAATGAAACGGGGCGGGTTTTTTCACGTTTTTGGTCGGCCATGGCTTCCGAAGGCGTTGTTTACGGCAATCCGGCCGCCAACAATGTCATGACCATCGCCAATTTGGCGGTGGTGAGCCTTCCCGCTTATCAAAGCATCATGGCGGGCGTCACGACGAGGTGTTTGAATAATGAGTGCGGACGCATCACCAGGGGGACGTTCCCTGAGCGTCTCATCAGCGAATTGAGCCTGGGATCGGCTGAGGTGGCGACGTTGGCTTCGTGGACGAAAATTGCATTGGCCGTGGAGCGGACCGAAGGAACAACCTCCGTTAAATGCGGCCCCCAGGCGGGGGATCAGCCGGAGGATTTAATGTCGTCTGAGGCGCGTTTGGATAAATTGACCTTCCCCGAAGCCCTAGCGTATTTGACTGCGAATCGTCCGCGTTTTCTCTACATTTCCTTGAATGATTCCGATGATTGGGCGCATCGCGGCGATTACGCAAAATACCTGGGCGCGTTAAGGCAGTATGATGCGTGGCTGGCGCAATTGGCGGCGGCCATCGACGGGCTTGAGGATTACGGCCCTAAGACGACCTTGATCGTCACTACGGATCATGGCCGCGGCAACGGCGCGAAATGGACGGACCATGGGGTGAAGGTGCCCCAAGCCAGAGCGATTTGGCTTTATGCGCGCGGTCCCCATGTCTCACCCAAAGGCGTTCTTTCCGGCGGGCCCGCGCACACGCACCTCGATATTCGCCCGACGATTGAGTTGTTGATGGGTCTTTGCCCACAAAGCTGTTCGCGCTGCGGTTTGCCGCTGACCGAGGTTACGTCCGGAATCCCGTCTTGCTCCCAATGAAAAAGCGCTTTTTTCCCTCGGTAATTTGGTAAATTCTACCCATCTCCTCGACGAGAGGGGCGCATTCGCAAATTAATTAAGGAGGGCCAATGGCCGCTAAAAAAACGAACTCCGCATTCATGAAGCCTTTGCAACCGGACACAGTTCTGGGCGAGGTCGTCGGAACGAAGCCTCTGCCGAGAACCCAGGTTGTCAAAAAACTGTGGGATTACATCAAGAAGAATAAGCTGCAGGATTCCAAGAACAGAAGGAATATCAAAGCTGACGCCAAACTTAAACCTCTATTCGGCGGCAAAGCCGTCGTCAGCATGTTTGAATTGGCGAAAGTCGTCAACAAACACCTTAACTAATTCGCAACGGCTCCTCGCGTCCCGCCGCCGGGTTTGAAGAAAGCTTGGCGGCGCGACCCGGGATCGCTCCGGCGGAGAGAGGGCGGCTCTCGGAACCTCTAGCGGGGTAGGCTCTCTATGAGACGGCAAACCTAATCATGGTTTGTCGTTTTCTTTTTTAAGGACTGCAGGGGTCCCGCCTACGGCGGGCCAGCGTCCTCGGAACTCTGCGAAAGAGGAGAATAATTGGCGGGATTTGGAGCGGGCAGCGGGAATCGAACCCGCAACTACTCCTTGGAAGGGAGTCATTTGACCATTAAACTATGCCCGCGCGAATACTCACTTTATTATAGACAGGTTCTCTGGCTATCGGCCAGCGGCCGGGAGGCTTAAATCGAATCTGTCCCCCGGCTCAATGTCATTGCGCAGGAACCATCCGGCATGGGTTTCCAGCGCATAGCGGGCTGGTTCAGCCGAGGAGTAATTGGAAAGATCGTAAGGCTTCATCGCCAGGATATTGATGACGGTCCCATCCGCGCGTAGGAAAGCGATGTCCAAGGGCAAGGGCGTATTTTTCATCCAAAAGCTGAGGTATCCATCGGTGGGAAAAACAAACAACATGCCTTCTTCCGGCCCCAAATCGTTTTTGCCGGCCTGCATCAACCCCTCGCGGCGCTTGTCCGAATCATCCGCAAGGTAAACGCGCATTTTTTTGTTTTTAGCCGCGAGCTCGATTCTTTGGTAGCTGGAGAGCGGAACGGTTCGTTCGAATTTTTCAACGCGCCCTTTGGAGGATGCCGTAGAGCAAGCGCCCAACGCCAGCGCCAGAAATCCAAGAATCACCCGTGCCGGCATATCGTTAAGGGTCCAACCCTCGCATTGTTTTGCAGGTTTTGGTGTAAAGATCGCGAAAGGTGTTGTTGGGGTCGGTTGCGCGTTTGACCTGGGCATAGTTGGGTTTATTCCAGGTTTTCCAAAAATCTTCCTCGGAATAATAGTTGGTCGAGATCAGAGTCTTGAGCGCTCCGATGCTCATGAGTTTGTCTTCGATGAGCTTGTAGCAGTCTTTATCGCCGCTTTTCTTCATGCCATAAACGGCTAGGTCCAGGAAAAGCTCGTCCTTGGTTTTTTTAAAGAATTCCGGCGACAGCCATTCATATTTCCTGACGGCTCGATACGGCACGCACCAGAGCGGGAAGAAATTGATTTCTCGTTTGTACCATTGCATAAAATCGCCGGCTTTCGAGAAGGGGATAAACACATCCAGCGTGACGGGAATTTTATCCGACGGAATCAAACGGCGGAATGTCTTGGCTATTTTGAGAATTTCGTTGGAGCCCATGAATTTGCCCAACAGGAGCCTTGCGGCGAAGGATTTGGGCGTCACATTGGTTACGCCCTTGTCGTACCTGAAAAAATAATCCGGCGTTTTGAGGTAGTCTTCTTTTCTCGTGCTCGTGCTTCGGTAATAGACCCTTACCCAGTCGTAGCTGTGCGTGTACGGCGCGTGATCCGTGAAATTAGCGGCGCTGAGCACGTACTCGGCGGGCGAGTGGATGATCCCATCCATGAAGTCGACGTCTTGCTTGACATAGTGGTTCCAGATCGCCGATTGATAGCTTGCCAGGTCGCCGTATTTCTCATAGGTGACTTTCACGTAGGGTTTGGCCGGAATCAGCTTGAATTTTAATTTCGTCAGAATGCCGAGCGTTCCGAATGTGCCGTGAATCATTTGAAACAACAGGCTGTTTTCGTTGTCCGGGGTGCAAGTCAGGACGTTCCCCTGCGCGGTGATGATTTCGTACTCCAGGCAGGTGTCATGAAATCCGCCGTATTTGTAGGACATGGATTCGATGGAGCAGCCGGCAACCGCTCCGCCGATGGTGATGGTTTTAAGTTCCGGCACGATGATGGGGACCAGGCCGTATTTCATGGTCGCGGCCACCAGGTCGACGAAGGTGACCCCGGATTCCGCGATGCAGGTCCGTTCAACCGGGTCGATGTGAAGAACGGCGTCGAGGCTGCTGATATCGATTTTTTCATCTAAATGACGCCGGTCGTCGGGCTTGGGGACTTCGTGGGAAACGGTTTTTTTCTTGAAGGAGACGGGCGCCGCGTTCGTTCGTTCCTTGAGCTGTCGGATGATGTTGTTTATTTTTTGATCATGGGTGAGCATGAGGCCTCTGGTTGGTGGTCGTTAAAATCTGGAGCGGGTGAACGGAATCGAACCGTCGTCTCGTCCTTGGCAAGGACGCATTCTACCATTGAACCACACCCGCGCATGGCTAATTTACTACAAAAATTGCCGCGGGAGGGAGTCGAACCCTCACGCCTTTCGGCATACGCCCCTCAAACGTACGTGTCTGCCATTCCACCACCGCGGCTTAAATTTAATTTAAGAGATTTTTATTTCGGGGCCGGCGTAGAGGGCTGCGGCTGGGCCGGGGCCGCCGGCTGAGCCTGTTGTTGCCGTTGGGGGGCGGGTTGCGACACCGCACCCTGCTCTAAAACGACGGAGCGGTACATTCTGGCCTTGGACAAAACGGCCAGCGTCAAGGATGTGACTCCAAAAACAACCGCCAGGCCCGTGGTCAATTTCCTTAAAAACGAAGAGCCCGACGGAGTCGAAAAAATGACTTCGCCGCTTGATCCGAAAACGCCGGCAAAGCCGCCGGAGCGCCCGCTTTGAAGCAGCACGGCCGCGACAATGAGAACGCAGGTGATGACGTGGATAACCGTAAAAATCGTATACATGGCTTTAATTTTAGGATAATTCCGACAGAGTTTTATGGGACACACGGCCGAACAGAAGGAATATAAGGACGCCAGGGAGGAGGCGCTTCATCGCCTGCGCCATTCCTGCGCTCATGTCATGGCTCAGGCGGTCCAGGAGCTTTTTCCGGGCACCAAGCTCGCCATCGGCCCGACCATCGAAGACGGCTTCTATTATGATTTTGATTCGCCGCATCGTTTCACGCCGGAGGATTTATCCCGCATCGAGGAACGCATGCGCCAGGTCGCCAAAGGCAATCATGCCTTCGTCCGCAGCGAAAAGTCAAAAGAAGAGGCCTTGCGTTTTTTTCACGAGCGCCAGGAGCGCTACAAAATAGAAATCATCGAGGGCCTGGGCCCCGGTGAACCTGTTTCTTTTTTCCAGCACGATTCTTTTATCGATCTCTGCCGCGGGCCGCATTTGGAAAAAACGGGGGAGCTGAAGCATTTCAAGCTGTTGAACGTCAGCGGCGCCTATTGGCGCGGGGACGAGAAGAACACCATGCTTCAGAGGGTTTACGGCACGGCCTGGCCCACCAAGGAAGAATTGGAAACCCATCTGAAGCGCTTGGAAGAAGCGAAAAAGCGCGATCATCGCAAGCTTGGGGTCGAGCTGGGCCTTTTTTCCGTGCACGAGGAAATCGGCGGCGGGCTGATTCATTGGCACCCCAAGGGCGCGTCCATCCGCATGATGATCGAGGATTTGTGGCGCAAAGAGCATCTCAAAAACGGCTATCACTTGGTGTACACCCCGCATATCGCCAGCGAGGAGATTTACAAAATCAGCGGGCATCTTGAGGCTTATTCCGAGCTGATGTACGGGGCCATGGACGTCGAGGGCCGACCGTTTCGCGCCAAGCCCATGAATTGCCCCGGCCATATCATGATTTATAAAAGCGGCCTGCATTCCTATCGCGAGCTTCCCTTAAGGTATGCGGAATTGGGGACCGTTTATCGTTTTGAAAAATCCGGCGTGCTCCACGGCCTCTTGCGCGTGCGTGGCTTCACCATCGACGACGCCCATATTTTTTTGACCTTGGACGGCCTGGAGGAGGAGCTGAAAAATGTTTTGAGTCTGGCCCGCCGTTATTTGGGCATGTTCGGGTTCAATGATTTAAACATCATGCTCTCCACCCGGCCTGAGAAATACGTGGGGTCCGAGGAAAATTGGGAAAAGGCCACGGCCGCGTTAAAAGCCAGCCTTGATCATCAAGGCCTGCCTTATGAAATTGATGAAGGCGGCGGCGCTTTTTACGGCCCTAAAATCGACGTCAAGGTCAAAGATTCGTTGGGCCGCCTTTGGCAATGCTCCACCGTGCAGCTTGATTTCAACCTGCCCCAGCGCTTCAAGGTCACTTATCGGGCTTCCGACAGCAAGGATCACAATGTTGTGATGATTCATCGGGCGCTCTTGGGCTCTTTGGAACGCTTTTTCGGCGTTTTAATCGAACATTACGGAGGGGCTTTCCCTCTATGGCTCGCTCCCGTCCAGGTGAAGTTCGTTTCCGTCGGCGACGACACGGCCTCGTACGTGCGCGAAGCCGCCGACTTGCTGCGCAGGGATTCCTATCGAGTCGAGCTTGATCTCGAACCCGCGACCATCGGCGCCAAAATTAGAAACGCCACGTTGGAAAAAGTTCCCGTGATCGCCGTGATCGGGCCCAAGGAAAAAGAGTCCCGGACCGTGACCCTGCGCGCCAGAGACGGCGCCAATTTGGGCGCCGTGCCCTTGACCGACTTGCCGATTCTCCTGGCCAAACTCGCCCGTTCCGGAAAGTAAGCCGGATCAGCGGTATTGCTTAGTTAGAAATTACACCTTGCGTCCCGGAAACCTCCTGTTAAACTTAGAGTGACTTTGTTTATTTTTTGGGAGGGAACGAGCATGCATCGATCAGCCGTAAAAGTTCTTATCGCTTTATTGATCGCTTTCACAGGGCGTCCGGGTTACGCCGAATCCTGGCAGACCTTGGGTCCTCAGCCCATGGGAATGGGCGGCTCCTTCGTGGGCGTGGCCCGGGGAAATTTGGCCCAATATTGGAACCCGGCTGGTTTGGCTCAGGAAAATAATATTTCCGGGATTCAGATTCCCGTCGGCGGACGGGTCGAATTTACCTCCGGTCTCCTTAAAGATGCCCACAATTTGTCCAATATTGCGGCCAAATACAGCGCCCTTCAGGACGCTCAGAAAAACAGTCAAGCCATCGATGCCGATAAAATGGCCGCGTTTTTGCAGGGCATCGTCACGTTGGAATCGTTGAATAAAGACGGCAAGGGCATATTGGTCGATGTTAACGCCGGATTTAATTTGAAATTGGGCCGCGTGGTTTTGGCCGTCAACAATTACACATCCGTCGGCGGCCGGCCGTTCGTGGACACCAAGAACATCGGTTTGGGGCAAATCAGCGGCTCCGGAGGCGTGACGTTTTCCGGCGGCGGCGTCGATACCGCCATCAGCGCTTCCAATCAAGCCTCGTCTGATAAAATCGAATCGGCGATCAATACCATCGGATTTACCGGCATTGAATCGTTGATTTGCGGTTCTGCGGGCTGTTTGGCCGCTCAGAACGCCGCTATCACCAACGCGGATGCTTTCGCCAATGCGCTGGTGGATCAGGCGGAAGACGGAGGCTTGAGCGTGGATCAGATTTCACAGGCCGCTCAAATCATCGCCGATAATTCCGCTTCCGCGGCCACGCTGATCGGCGCGGCGCTTTCTTCAAATCCCTATACCAACAACACCAGCAATTTGACCTTGCGCGGCGCCTCTTTTACGGAGCTTTCTTTGGGTTACGCGCGCCCACTGGTCTTACCCGGTCTCCTTGTCGGCGTTAATTTAAAGGCGATTCAGGGCAATATCGGCTATGCCAAATTCGATGTTTTAAAGAAGGAGACAGAATCATCGGATGTTTTCAGCGATTTTGATCAAAACGCAAAGAAATCCATGCAACCCGGCATTGATCTAGGCGTCTTGTACGACTTAAACAAAACGTTCGGGTTTTTGCCGTTTCGGCCCAGGGTGGGCGCTGTAGCCAGAAACATCAACAGGCCGAAATTCGACCAGCCGGATTTGGCCAAGCAAAACGGAGAAGGGGATAAGTATGCTCTAGAGAGCCAAGTCCGCATGGGTGTTGCGCTTAATCCTCTTAATTTTTGGACCTTGGCCGCGGACATGGATATCACGGAAAATAAGACGCAAATCCCCGGCTTTAAGTCCCGCATGATGGGCGCGGGCACGGAAATCAATGTGTTCAATCGTCCGTGGTTGAATATCCCGCTGCGCGTGGGCTTGGCTAAAAACGTCGCCGAGTCGGGATCAAAAGTCGCCTACACCGGCGGCGTCGGATTCAATTTCCTGCATTTCATTATTGACATCGGCGGATCGGTGTCCACGTCCACGGAAAAGTTTACGGATGACAAGGGCAAAGAGAAGGAAGTCCCAGCCAACGCCTCTGTGGCCGCCCAATTCGCGCTGTTGTTTTAATCCTCGCGCTTCGGTTTCGGCTTGCAGCGCAACGCCTTATTGGATTTTGACATCGGCTTCGGATGATTGCGCGGAAGCCGTCGCGCCTTCAATCTCCGCCATGATCCTGTTCCTGTGGGCTAGAAAGGCTTCCCTGCGGTTTTTGGCGATGGAATGGGCGAAGGGAAGGTCAAGCTTGAGAAAATCCATCCACCGGCCGTTTTTTTCTATTTGAAAATGCAGGTGCGGGCCGGTGGCCAGGCCGGTGGAACCGACATATCCGATGACTTTTCCTTGTTTTACCCTAACGCCTTTACGGATTCCTTTGGCGAATTTATTCAGGTGCCCGTAAAGAGTCGTGTACACCGCGTTGTGGCGGATTGTGACTATGTTGCCGAACCCCCGTTCCCTGTGGGCGGCGATGACGACGCCGCCGGCCACGCTGTGCACCGGCGTCCCCCGGGGAGCGGCATAATCGGTGCCGTGATGGGGACGGTTGATTCTGAGCACGGGGTGGTAGCGATCCCTCGAGAAACGGGAGGAGATTCTGGAGAACCTCAGGGGAGCCCTTAAAAACATGCGCCTGAGGGATTCTCCCTTTTCATCATAGTAGTCATTATCAAATAAGATGGCCCAGCGTTCCCCGGTGACGGCGCCCCGGTAAGCGCCGGATTTAATGGAGTAACCCCAAGGCCGTCCGTCCGTTGTTTTGTGTTCGTTCCAGACGACGGTGAAGCGGTCGCCGTCCCGGGGTTCGGTCAGGAAATCCACCGTCCATTGGAAAATTTCCGTAAAACGCAGAATGATTTCGGCGGGAACACCGGCGGATTCCATTGAAAGCCAGAGGCTGTTTTCAACGGTTCCGGCGGCATGATTATTATGGGCGATCAGGGCCATCCGGCGTTTTTTAGCCCGGAATCTTCCCTCATCATCCGTCGTGACGATATAGCGTTCAAGTTCGTGCGTCAATGTCAGGTGCAGAAAGGATCCCGACGTGGAGCGGACGACGCGATAGCGGTCTTGCGGGCCCAGGCGCCGGACATTTATGGCTTTTCCCAGGGCCTGCGATGTGGCGGTCGCTTCTTGAGCATCCGATCCGGTCTCCCTGAGGATGTCATAGAGACGCCGGCGGCTGAGTATTCCTTCGTAAGCGGCCGCCCCTTGATCAGGCCGATTATTGTGAAAGGCTGCATGGGCGTTAAGCCGCATATGAAGGCGCATCCCCATCCAGATTAAACCCAGAGACGTTCCGTAGAGAAGCGTCCGGAAAATAAGGTTTTTCAAGCGGCGAGGCCGCATTTCTTTAGCGCCCAAACCGATTCCCTCGTGAAATAAGGATGTTAATCATCCACTTTCGATTTCGCCTCTGCTTCAGCGGTCTTAGTCTTAATTTTACTTTCCGCTCTGCGGTTTTCAGCCCAGCAATTTTGCTTAGGTTGTGCGCAGGCCGGTTTTTCTTCTCCATAGGAAAGCGTCGCGATCCTGGTCCCGGAAATTCCAAGGCGCATATAGTGATCCCGAACGGCCTTGGCGCGTTTTTGCCCGAGGCTGAGGTTGTATTCGCTCGTTCCCCATTCATCGCAGTGGCCTTCGACCAGCACCTCCCAATCTTTGTTATTTTTGATGGCTTCGGCATTTTGTTCGATGATCCTTAACGATTCCTTAGTGAGATCATAGCGGTCGAAATCGAAATGGATGGTTTTAAGCTCGGCAGTGCTTGTGAATTCCGAGCCATGGATGGCGGCTTCAGGCGCGTGTCCGGCGGGGGATTGGGTTTGACCGGACGTCTTGCCCGCCATTTTCGCGGCCGAGCAGCCGCATAGGGCCGCTATAAGGCATAGTTTTGTGATCAATTCTGCATATCGCATCATTGGTATTAACCTCCTCCTTCTTTTGTGCTTCCCCAAACAAGCGTCCTAAAAATCCATCCTTTGATCTTTTTTCCATCGGAAACTTTCAGCCAATCTTCTTCGCGATCGAGCACTTTCAGGGGATAGCCGCGGTACGCGATCCATAAGACGGCGTGCTTTAAGCCTGGGCCCTTGCGGATATTGGCGAATTTACCCATCACGATAACCGTGGAGACATCCGAGAGCAGCGATTGATGAATCCAACCGATATCGTTTTCAAAGTCCTTTACTTTGGCCCATTCATTGCCCAGTTCCAGAATTTCAAAAGGCGTGAAACGCCAAGCCTGCCAGATCACGGGATATTCGGTTCCCGGCCCTTTCCTGATGTTGGCTTTATTCGATGCAAGGCTCATGAACTCGGCGTTGCCATGGGAGCAAATCAGAAGAAACGCCAAGCCTGCCATCGTGAGGCGGCACGGTTTTTTATTCATCAACATGTCATCAGTCTAAATTTCGATCGTCCGGAAGAAACGACGGCCCTATTGCCGCAAGCTTCTTTAAAAATTATTCTACTATGATATAGAATGATTTATATAACTTATAAATTAAATATTTTTCATTTATTAAATAAATGATACCGATCAATTATCACCATCTCTATTATTTTTGGATCACGGCGAAACTGGAACGCATCGGAGCGGCGAGCCGCCGTCTGTACCTGGCTCAGCCTACGTTGAGCCTGCAGATCAAGCAGTTGGAGCGCTCGCTGGGAAGGAGGCTTTTTGAGCGCAGCCGCAGGGGCGTCAGGCTGACGCAGGAAGGCAGGATCGCTTTCGATTACTGCGAGCGGATATTTTCTCAAGGCGACGAACTGGTCGCGGCGTTGCAGCCGGGACGAACGGTCAGGCCCGCGCTCTTTCGCCTGGGGGTGGCGGGGCCGATTTCCCGCTACGTCGTGCTGCAGATCCTTGAGCGCGCCTACGGTCTAAACCGCCGGATTCGGACCAGCATTTTAGGCGGCTCGGCCGAAGGACTGAGGGAACAATTGGAAAAACATAAATTGGATTTGGTCGTCTCCAACGTGGACTTCTCGCCGCAAATGGGCGTGGAGTTCAGGAGCCGATTGGCCGGAACGATCCCCGTTTATTTTGTCGCGCCGCCGAGGCTCAAGGCCAAGATCCGGCGGTTTCCGGCGGACCTCTCCAAGCTGCCGATGCTTTTGATGGCCCCCGAGAATCCCGTCCGCAAGGAGGTGGATCAGTTTCTGTGGCGTCATAAAATTTCCGTATTAGTGGAAACGGAGATCGAGGATGCCGAGCTCATTCGTTTTTTAGCCCTGCGCGGGCAGGGAGTGGCGGCCATGGATGCTTTGACGGCGCGCAATGATTTAGCGCGCCGCCGCCTGGTGGCTTTGCACCGCAAAGCCGTCGGCGTTAAGGAATGTGTCTGGTTTATTTCCGGAAGACATCCCAAACCTAACCCCATTTTGCAGCGGGTTATTCAAAATCTTATGGGGAATTTTGTCGTTCGTGTTTAAAGGTGCGCGGGGCTTGTTTGACGACCGTATTTTTTAGGTAAAATTCCTACCAAGCATGATTAAGACAACAGGGCCGGGAGGCCGTTAACTCCGATTTATATTTCGCTGCCGCGTTGGAGGATTAATCGCGATATACGGGCTTCTCAGGTCCGTCTCATCGATCCTATGGGCGTTCAGTTGGGCATTAAACCCATCCATGAGGCGGTGAGGCTGGCGGAAACCCACGGGCTTGATTTAGTCGAGGTTGCGCCCCAGGCGAACCCGCCGGTGTGCAAGATCATCGATTTCGCCAAGTTTAAGTACGATCAGATCAGAAAGTGGAAAGATACGCACAAGAGGCAGAAGTCCGGGGAGTTGAAGGAAGTCCGTTTCCGGCCCTCGGTGCACAATCATGATCTGGAGACCAAGCTTAAGCATGTCGAAGAGTTTTTGGCCGAGCATGACAAGGTGCGCATCACGGTCTTTTTCCGGGGCAGGGAGATCACGCACCCGGATATCGGCCGCCGGTTGATGGACGGTATTAAAACGAGATTGAAGGATAAGGCAAAAGTGGACAAAGAGCCGCACTTGGAAGGCAAGAGGCTCATGATGATTTTATCGCCGAAATAGCGGCGGAAAGAGGAATAACAATGCCCAAATTGAAATCGCATAGTGGAGCGAAGAAGCGCTTTAAAGTAACGAAAAGAGGCAAAGTGCTTTACAAAAAATCAGGCTCCCGCCATTTATTGGCCGGGTGGAGTTCCAATTTGGGGCGTTCAAGGCGTAAAAGAGGGCAACTGCCCAAGGGCGATGCTGACGTTATTAAAACCCTGCTTCCTTACGCCTAGGATTTCAATTAGAAAGGAGTTAATCGGCAATGAGAGTCAAAAGCGGCGTTTACACCAGACGTAGAAAAAAGAAAGTTTTTAAGATCGCCAAAAGCTATTACTCTGATCGAGGCCGGCGTTGGAGGCAAGTCAAACAGCAGGTCGAGCGTTCGCTGCGCTTCGCCTATCTCGGCCGGCGCCAGAAAAAGAGGGATTTCCGCAGCCTTTGGATCACCAGGATCAACGCGGCCACGCGCGAGGCGGGGCTGAGCTATTCCCGGTTTATTTCTATTTTGAAGAAAAACAACATCAACCTAAATAGAAAGAGCCTGGCTGATCTGGCGGTCAGCGACCCCAAAAATTTCGGCGCGCTGTTGGATTTGGCCAAGACGTCGTAATGTGGCGAAGCCGCGTCCGCTCCCTGAGGACTCCGCGTCAAAACCGTCCTCGGCAAGCCAGATCGACGAGCTAAAAGAAAAAGCCCTCCGTTCGCTCGCCCAAGCCGCAACCCTCGAAGCTCTCGAGGATTTGCGCGTTGAAACCCTGGGCCGTAAAAGCGAGTTAAGCCTGTTGTTGCGCTCGCTCGCCCACATGTCCATCGAAGAGAAGCGCGATTTGGGCTCCAAAGCCAATGCGGCCAGGCAGGCGTTGGAACAGGCCTTTGACGCGCGCGCCGGGGAATTGAGAAGAAAATTCCTCCTGGATAAGGCTTCCGCCGAAGATTTGTCTTTGCCCGGCTTGTCCCTGCCCGCAGGCCGCCGCCATCCCTTGGGCATTGTTGCGGAGCGCATCCTTGAGGTTTTCTCCCGCCTTGGTTTTCGTTATGTGGAAGGCCGCGAAATCGAGACGGATGAAAACAATTTCACCATGCTGAATATCCCCGAGGATCATCCGGCCCGGGACATGCATGACACGCTTTATCTGGAAACAGGCGCCGGCCAAACATCCGGGAAGCGGTTATTGCGCACGCACACGACCCCGGTCTGGATCCCCATCATGAAAAACAGCCCTCCGCCTTGGCGCGTGGTGACCTGCGGCAAGGTGTTTCGCAGCGAGGCCGTGGATGCCACGCATTTGCCCGTTTTTCACCAAATCGACGCGTTTTATGTCGATTCCCATTGCAGTCTCGCTGATTTGAAGGCGACGCTTGAACTTTGGGCCGGCGAGCTTTTCGGCAGGGGGACGGCCATCCGTTTTCGGCCCAGTTATTTTCCGTTCACCGAGCCCTCCTGCGAGGTTGAGGTGCGCTGTTTCCGCTGCCAGGGCAAGGGCTGCCCCACGTGCAAAAACGGATGGATCGAAATGCTCGGCGCGGGCATGATTCATCCATTGATTTTGAAGCGCCTGGGCCATGACCCGAAACAATGGCGCGGGTTTGCCTTCGGCTTGGGGCTTGAGCGCGTGGCCATGGTTTGCTGGGGCGTCCCCGATATCCGTTTGTTCTACGAAAATAATTTGGAATTTTTAGAGCAATTTAAGGGTCTCTGATGCGCTATTTATTGAGCTGGATCGAAGAATTTTTGCCCCAGCCTCTTCCTTCAGTCGATAAGACAATCGAGGCCTTGGAACAGGTCGGGCTTTCAGTCGCGGCCGTTGATCAGCACCCGATTACTTTTCAAGGAGTGGTGATCGGCGAGGTGCAGGAAGTTTGGCCCCATCCCAATGCGGATCGCTTAAGGATGGCCAGGGTTTCCGACGGCGCCAAAACATATCAGGTTGTTTGCGGCGCCCCCAATTTGGCCCAGAATCAAAAAGTGGCTTTTGCGCCTATCGGCGCCCGGTTGAAGCCCGGCGGGCAGGACTTGTTGATCGAGCGAAGAAAAATAAGGAATTCGGAAAGCGAGGGCATGATTTGTTCCTCTAAAGAGCTCGGCCTGGGCGATGATCATGACGGCATTCTTGTGTTGCCCAAGGATTGGACGCTGGGAGCGCCCCTCGACAAATATATCCGGCCGGAAACCATTTTAGATATCGAATTGCCTTTTCATCGCTGGGATTTGACCAGCCATTTGGGCTTGGCCAGGGAGCTGGCCGTTTATTTTTGGCGCGCTTGCGCGCTGGAAAAATTTTCCGGGCTTCCGGCCTCCGCTCAGGACACGGTTTCCGTGACCATTACCGAGGACGCGGCCGAAGCCTGCGGCCGGTACGAAGGGCTGTTGCTGACCGGCTGCCAGGTTAAACCCAGCCCCTGGTGGATTCAGAGGCGTTTGGAGCTTTTGGGGCTTAAGGCCATCAACAATGTTGTGGATGCCACTAATTACGTTACGTTAGAGATGGGCCAGCCTTTGCATGCCTTTGATTGGGCTACGATCAGGGGGCCAAGGATCGAAGTTCGCCGGGCTAAACAGGGAGAAAAATTGAAGGCTTTGAACGCGCGCGAATACGAGCTTTTATCATCGGATTTGGTGATTGCGGACGCTGAGCGGCCCGTGGCTTTGGCGGGCGTCATCGGCGGCGAAGAAACCGGCGTTACCGGCGCCACCAAGGACATTTTTTTTGAATGCGCCTGGTTTTCCAGGTCGGCGGTGCGGCCCGCGGCCCGGCGTCTGGGTTTGAGAACCGAATCATCCTCACGTTTTGAGAAGGAAACGGATATCGCGGCTTTGCCCGCGGCTTTGGGCCGCGTGCTTGAGCTGATTCAAAATTCCGGCGGCGCCACGGTGCGCTCCGTGACTAGCGTGTACCCAAAGCCTCCGGCCCCGGCCAAAATCGAATTCTCGCCGTCCGTCGTCGGTAAAATTTTAGGTTTGGAGCTCGGCGCGGACGAGCTCTTTTCGGTTTTGACGCCGCTGTGCGAAGAGACGAAGAAAGTTTCGGCGGATGAATGGGTGGTGATTCCGCGCAGCCACCGGGGGGATTTGCGTTTGGTCGAGGATGTGGCGGAGGAGGCTTTGCGTTACCTTGGTTTTTCGCGCGTGCCCGGGCAGGAGGGTTATCAGGCGCGCATCCCGGCGCTGACGAATTTGCCCGATGAGCTTAAACGCGG
The DNA here is from genome assembly GCA_016180815.1 of Elusimicrobiota bacterium. Taxonomy (NCBI): domain Bacteria; kingdom Pseudomonadati; phylum Elusimicrobiota; species Elusimicrobiota bacterium. The sequence goes on along the minus strand of JACPAN010000010.1, from coordinate 135,303 downwards.
CAATCGCGAACTCTCAGCCCATTTTTGCGATACGTTCCGGGGTGTCGGGTTTCATGAGGCGGCCAATTACCCTCTTTGCGGCGAAAAAGAAATCAATGAGCTTTGCGGCGAATCTGTTTTGGAAAAAACAGCCCGCTTGGCTAATCCGGTTTCAGCGGATTTATCCTGCTTGCGGCCTTCTCTATTGATCGGGCTTTATCGTAATTGGTTGGCCAATAAAAATCATCCCAGGCAAAGAGTTTTTCTTCAAGAGACGGGGTATGTGCATGGCCGGGGTGATCAGGCCGGCCCCGAGCCGTTTGTGAGCGAATCCATCTGGGCAGCCATTGCTTTTGGAAGCATGGTCGAGCCCAATTGGCTGCGCCAGGAAAAGTCTCCGGTCGGTTTTTGGGAGATGGTCGGTTTGGTCGAGGGCGCGCTCGGGCAATTGCGGATTTCATTTGAACGCGGCGAAACCCAAGACGCGTTTGCCGCTTTTCATCCTGGGAAAAGACTGGCTTGGCTTTCCTGCGGGAAAGTCATCGGGTGCGCGGCTGAGTTGGCCACGGACGAGTCCTTGGACTCAAAAACGAATTTTCCTCTCGCGTACGCCCAAATCAATTTGGATGCCCTGGGGGATTGCTGCCGGGGAATTCCCGAATTGCGTTTCAAAGCGATCCCGATTCTCGGACTTATTCAAAAGGATTTGGCTGTTCTTGTCGACGAGCACATTCCCTGGTCATCCATTGAGGCGTCCGTGCGCCAAGCATTGGGCCCCTTGTTGGAGCAAATCCGGCCTTTCGACGTTTACGCTTCGCCCAAGCTTGGAAAAAATAAAAAAAGCGTGGCCTTGCGATTGTCCTTAAGGCCCAAGGAAAAAACCCCGACCCAGGAAGAGATTCAATCCTGGCTTGAGAAAGCCGTCGGCGCGTTGAAGCGCGACGTGGGCGCTGAGTTGAGGGCGTAATGGAACAGGAATTAATTGAAGATTTGGATTCGTCGTTGTCCATGCTCCAGGAATTGTCCAAGCGGCACAAGGCGTTTCGCGAGCAGAACATTCAATTAAACAGCCTGGTGGCGGCCATGGAGAGCGATCAGAAAAAGGCCTCCCGGCTCTTGAATGATTTTGAAAAAATGCAGAAGGATCGAGAGCGCATGAGGGAAAAAATCACCGAGCTTTTGGACCGGCTCGAGCGCCTGAGGATTTAACCGATGATTCAAGAGAAAATTACCGTCGAGATTTTGGGCCGCCGCTATGAATTGGACATCGAAGGCTTGACGGAAATCGAAGCCAGCGCCCTGGCTAATTTGGTGGCGGAGAAAATTATGGAGCTGCAGCGTCAATCCAGGGTCGTGGATACTTCGAAACTGGCCGTTCTGGCGGCGTTGAATTTCGCGGATGAGCTTCGCCGCCTGCAGGTCAAACACGATCAAACCGTTGAAACCGTCGGCCGCCGCGTTTCTTCTTTAAAGAAAATTTTAGAGGAGCTTTTAAAGTGAACAAGACTCATCTGGTGGATTGCCCCTTTTGCAAAGGGACCCTTGAGGTTGACGCCGGCAGCGGCAAAGTCGTCAATAAATGGGAAGGGGGAAGAAAGGACAAGCCCGCGGGCGAGCGATTCTCCGAGGCCGTGCAGAAGCTCGAAGAAGGCAAGAAAAAAAGGGATGAGTTTTTCTCCTCGGCTGCCGAACGGTTGAAAGAAAAGAAAAAGAAAACGGATGACCTGTTCGGCGAACAGCTGAAAAAAGTGAAAGAAGAAGGCCTCGAAGGCCCGCCCGAACGGCCTTTTGACTTCGATTAATGGAACTTTTCGAAACTAAAAAAGCCGATTGGGTTCCCTTAGCCCGTCAATCCGCCCCTCAAACCCTCGACGAATTCACCGGCCAGGAACATTTGGTCGGACCCGGCTGCCCTTTGCGTCTGGCTTTGGAATCCGAGCAGCCTTTTAACGCCATTTTTTTCGGGCCGCCCGGCTGCGGCAAAACCTCATTCGCCCGGCTCTTGGCCCAGAAAAAGGGCATGGACTGCGTGGAAATTTCCTGCGCCACCAGCGGGTTGCCTAAAATTAAAGAGGCCATCGGCGGCGCCGAACTCAAATTAAAAACGACCGGGCGCACGACGCTTTTGGTCCTCGATGAAATTCATCATTTAAACCGCACCCAGCAGGATATTCTTTTGCCGTACATGGAATCAGGCGTGATTGCCATGGTGGGCATGACCACGGAAAATCCGTTTTTTTACATTCACAAGGCGATTTTATCCCGGGCTTTGGTGTACGAATTCAGAAGCCTTGACGATCAGGCCTTGGGCATTGTGCTGGATCGATCATTAAGCGCGATCGCCAAGAAAGGCCGGCCTTTGCCCTTGGGCGATGACGCCCGGCGTTTTCTTCTTCGTTTTGCCGCCGGCGATGGGCGGAAACTTTTAAACGCGCTTGAGTTTTTATCCGGAGTGGCCAAACAAACCTTGGCCAGCGCCTGGAGCGCCAAGGACGTGGAACGGCTCTTGGGCCGCCAACAAATCCTTTATGACAAGAAAGAAGATGCGCATTACGACGCAGCCAGCGCCTTCATCAAATCCATGCGCGGCACGGACCCGGATGCCGCGATTTATTGGCTGGCGCGCATGCTTGAGGGGGGAGAAGACCCCAGATTCATTGCCCGCCGCATTGTGATCGCAGCCAGCGAGGACGTGGGCAATGCCGACCCCATGGCTTTAGTAGTGGCCCAAAGCGCTTTTAACGCCATCGAAATGTTGGGCTTGCCGGAGGGAGCCATTCCCTTGGCACACGCCGCCATTTACGTGGCCTGCGCCCCTAAGTCCAACGCCTGTTATTTGGCCTTAAAAGCCGCGCAGGAAGAGGTAAAAAAGAATAAACAAGAAGTCCCCATCCATTTAAAAGACTCCAATTTGGACGCGGAATTAGGCCACGGCGAAGGCTATCTCTACGCCCACGATTACCCGGAGCATTTCGTAACCCAAAAATACATGGAAAAATTCGTCCAGTTTTATAAACCCACCACGATCGGATCCGAAGCCACAATGAAGGAACGCCTGGAAAAGTTTTGGAAGCGAAGCTATTAATAAACGCGAAAGTGCTCCTTCCTATTTTTGATGGTGGCTTATTGACAATTGGTATTCTTTCTGGTTATACTATTGGTAATACTAAGGTAATTTATGCCATCGGTTGTCAAGAAAGCTATCAGCTTGCGATCAGAACAGGATCGAAAGATTCAGGAGATCGCTAAACGCGCTAAAGCTCCTTATAGCGTTGTCATTCAAAAGGCCGTTGATTTTTACCTGTCCTTTCGCGAGAGCCGACGCATGGAGGAGGCCTACAGAAGCTATTACTCCCTGCCGGAGAATGAAAATCGAGAGCGGCACTTGGTGCGCGATTGGCAAGACGCCGGTCTTGAGGATTGGCCTGATTAGTGAGTCTGATTAATATCAAGCGTGGCGATATTTTTTGGTTGGATTTTAGCCGTTCGCCTGCCAAACCCATGGAGAAAAAACGGCCGGTGTTGATTGTGCAGAACAATCTGGGAAACCGTTATTCTCCCAAAACTATTGTAGCCGCCATTCATTCGGAAACGGGCAAGGGATTGCCTGTCCATGTCTCTGTGCCCAAAGGTATCGGCGGTTTGTCTAAAGATTCGGTTATCGATTGCGGCGTTTTGGTCACGGTGGACAAGACTTTATTGCAAGGAAAGCTGGGGGAACTGCCCTTGGTTTTTTCATCTCAAGTCGATAAGGCTTTGAGAATCAGCTTGGCTCTAGCTTAATCAGATGACGGATTTGGAATGGCCGTATAATCTGCCGATTTTTCGCAGCGCTCATCGCTCGGTTTCTCCCGACGGCCGGCTCTGGGCCGAGATCGACCCCGCATATGAAGCGGGCATGAGCGATCCGACTTATGGAACTCTGCGCCTTTCCACGGGCCTCCAAATCGAACGATGCAATCCGAGCTTCCTGTGGTCCGATGACTCGCGGTATCTTGCGGTGCCGCAGTTTTTTTATAGGTTCATGATTTTTAGACGACAAAGGCTTCTGGTGATCGATGTTCAGAGTCAAGCGGTCTTCGCCTCTCCGGATTTCACCTACTATTTTCAACCCGAATCTTTTTCTGATGGACGAGTAGTCGCAATCAAGAATCCCTTCAATTCTGCGCAGCAAGCTGTCTGGTCGATTCCAACAGATTTGACAAGATTTAGTCGTGTCATCATACGGGGAATAAAGACCTGACCCTAATCTAAGCGGTCTTGTTTTACGTCGGAATTCCTGTTATAAATTAAATGTGGCTATGAGGAGCAAAGTCATTCCAGTCGTTGCTTTAGCGGGGTTTGTTTTTTGCCTTTGGCCCCAGGGTTTGCAGGCCCAAGGTGATGATGCCGCATCGGCCGATGAAGGCGGAGGATGTTCCAGCGATAGTCCGGTGATCGATTGTTTTTGCGGTGAATTCAGCCAGCGTGAACATTGTGCTGACCGCGCGCGAACCCTTGTGGGGGGTAATCTTAATCACGCCGTAGGCGCGACGAGGGTTCTTGAGTGTTTCAAGAGCGAGGCGCGGCGTAGCTGGATACGTGCCAGGAATGCTCGTCCGCCTGACCCCGGTCTGGTTGAACGCGCGCAAACAGCCCAGGAACAGGCCACGCAATTTTATGGGCAGGCATGGGATATCGTGGGTGAAATCCAATGTTATTTGATGGCTCTGGACATCGGGGTCAACGGCGAGCCTACACCCGCCCAAGCAATTGCTGGAGTCGGAACAGACTGCCGTACGGTGGAATTTTTTCCTCCGTCTAATCAAACTACTCCAATTGAGAATGAAGCAATTAAAGATTTGATCGAGCAATCCTCATTTCGAGCTACGATAGCCGGTCAGTTGTTCGTTGAATTCCTGGAGGGAGATGGGATTTCCGGGGAGAACGGACTCATCAGTGATGACGCCACCAGCCGTTGTCAAAGTTACCGCTCGGACTATCGGCTTGATGAATCGAAGTCTAAATCGAAGAGAAAGTCAAAACGCAAATAATTCGTTTTAATTCCCGTTGATGAAATCGTTGTCGCCGTTGGGGGGTTTCGTCGGCGGCTTTTTGATGCGGATTCTGGGGCCCATCATGCGGTCCATGGCTTTGATCGGATCGAATTTTTTTCCCATCTTAAAGGCCGCGACGGCCAGCAAGGTGTGCCAGAGAAACGGCCAAAAAATACCATTATTCAGCAGCGGCAGGTTGGAAGCGATATAAGGCATTCCTCCGAAAAAAGAACCCCAAATAATAAGAAAGACATGCCGGCTCGCGATGGCCCGGCCCAGCACGAAAAATCCGATGCCCACGAATATGGATAAAAACAGCGTCGTAAAAAGAAGTTCAGCGATATTGAATTGTTTTTGCTTGTGGACGCGCCTGGCTTCTTGGGCTGCAGCTAGTTCCTGTTCTTGGGATTCTATCGTGGAGGTTTCTTCATTAAGCGGGAGGATTTCTTCAACGGGCTGTGACTCAAGCGGCGGTGATTCAACTTGCGTTATCGCAACCGGAGCCTCCGTGTTTTGCTGTTCTTGTTGTTGCCGTATGAACGCGCCTTTGCGCGCTAAGAACAAACCCGCCATCACGATGACGGCGACAATGATGACAGGGAGGGGGTTGATTCGCCGGGATTCTTTGATAAAGGGATTTTCGGCCATTCTCTATGGATATACCATGAAAACGAGCCCTATGCCATAAAGTTTGATAGCCTAGTTGCGTGGGGACATTCGAAAAGTATTGCGACTCCCGCAAAAAGCTCATCGACCGCTCTTTGAAAGCGCATATGGGCGCGTTTTTTCCTTTCGGCATTTTGCGCGAAGCCGCCCAACATGCGCTGTTTCCGGGGGGCAAGAGGATCAGGCCTTTGCTGGCCATGGCGATCGGCGAGGGTTTGGGTGCGAAATCTCGGCCATTGCTTGATTTCGCCTGCGCGTTGGAGTTGATTCACAATTACACCTTGATTCACGATGATTTGCCGGCCATGGACGATGATGATTTTCGCCGGGGAAAACCCACCGTTCATAAAAAATACGGAGAAGCCTGCGCCATCTTGACCGGGGACGCGCTCTTGACCCATGCCTTTGAGCTTTTGGCCGGTTGCCGTCCGGAAATCGGGCGGCTTGTGGCCCGGTCCATCGGCGGGCGGGGCGTGATTTTAGGCCAGGCGCTTGATTTGGGTTTAGGAGGCGGCAAGAAAAACGACACGCGCTCCTTGAACAAAATTAATCAGCTTAAAACAGCCTGTCTTTTTGAGGCTTCGATCGTGGGCGCCGCTTTTTGTTCCTCTAAGGGCGCTCAAGCGGCGGCGCTGTTGCGATCATTCGGAGTTTTGTTCGGCGAGTGCTTCCAAATCGCGGATGATTTGGCCGACGCCAAAGAAGAGAAAAAGAAAAACGTGCAAACATTGGCGACCAGGGGCAAAACCAAGGAACTTGAGGCCAGGCTTAGAAATCTTGAGCGTAAGCTGGAGAGGAAGGCCGTGGCGTTGCCGCTTAAAAAGCCGTATCCTTCGATTTTATTGAGCTTGGTTCGTAAGCTTTATTTAACCCCTTGAAAAATCCCATCAAACCCCGTCTTGATGAATTGATTGTGGCCAAGGGCTTGGCGCCGACGCGCGCCAAAGCCCAGGCCTTGATTTTGGCGGGGCGTGTTTTGGTTAACGGCGAGCCCAAGCCCAAGGCCGGGGATCGCGTCGCTTCAGGGGCGGAGATCGAAATTACACCGGGCTCCACGCTTAAATACGTTTCTCGCGGGGGGTTGAAACTTGAGGGCGCGCTCCAGGCATTGGGGGTCAGCGTCAGCGGCAAAATCGCCTTGGATGTGGGCTCGTCAACGGGCGGATTCACGGATTGCCTGCTCCAATCCGGGGCTCAATTGGTTTATGCCGTGGATGTGGGCCAAAACCTTATGCATGAGCGTTTGCGGGCTGATCCCAGGGTGCGTTTGATTGAAAAAATGAATGCCCGGTATTTGTCACCTGAGCTATTCGACCACAAGCCCCGCTTAGCGGTGATTGATGTGTCTTTTATTTCCGTCAATATGGTTTTGCCGCCGGCTGCCGCCTGTTTGGAGCCGCCTTTTGAGATAATAGCCCTGGTTAAGCCGCAGTTTGAAGTCGGGCGCGGCAAGACCAAGGGGGGCGTGGTCAAGGACGAAGCCCTGCGCAGCAAAGCCATTGAATCCGTCCGCCGGTTTATCGAGGCGGAAATGGGTTTGACTGTGGCCGGCGAGTGCCCCAGTCCCGTGCCCGGGCCCGAGGGTAACGTGGAACATTTTTTATACATTAAAGATGCTTAAAAACATTGTTCTGTTTTTTGTGTTGGCTCCGTATGTTTTTGTCTTCAGTCAGACCGGCAAAAATTTACCGGTTGCTCCCAAGGCCAATGGCGCCGGCGGGGCTCAATCGCAGGCGTCAGGAGAGATGCTAGGCCGGGAGTTTCTGTTGCCGCCGGATGCTTTGCATTTGCCCGGCGAAGAAAGCATGGATAAACAAGTCGAGGTTGGCCGCGAGTATGAGGCTGTGTTTTCCCAGCCGTCTTGGGTCGCTCCTTCCCCGTCGTTGAATTCCCTGGCCTTGGCCCAAGCCTCAAACAACAATGTCGCCATCACCGCGCACAACGGCCGGTTGTTCATGGCTTGGCGCACGGGGCCGATTCATTTCGCTTCTAAAAAAACCGTGATGCAGGTGGTTTCTTCGGCCGACGGCGGGCGAAACTGGGAGCTTGAGCATTCCATCGCCATCGGCAGGGATATCCGCGAACCGTTTTTTTTGACGGTGGGGGGAAAGCTGATTTTTTATTACATGGAGGCCGGGCAATCAGCGAGCGCTTTTGAGCCTCGGGGGACAAAGGCCATTGTTTACGCGGGGCCCGGACAATGGAGTCAGCCGGTGTCCATCGGCGCGCCGGGGGAAATCATTTGGGAAATGAAAGTCCGCAACGGCAAAGCTTGGGCCACCTCTTACAAAGGCAATCATTATGCCTGGGCCGAGCAGAGCCGTATCGAGCTTTATTTTAAGGAATCAACGGACGGGCTTAACTGGGAAAACGTGGATTCTTCGCAGCCCTTCGTGTATCAGGGAGGGGTCTCCGAAGCCGCTTTCGAGTTTGCCCGGGATGGGTCATTATGGGCGGTGACGCGCAATGAGGACGGGGATGCCACGGGCTGGGGTTCTCATGTGGCGACGGCTCAGCCGGGCGCTCCGGGGCGCTGGGATTTTCCTCAAACCAGCGATCCCGATCGTTATGATTCGCCGCGCATGTTTCGCCACGGCGATGAGATTTACATGATCGCCCGGCGCGATATCGGCGGCCCTTTTGATCGCGGGGGCCGCAATCTTCCTTTCTGGCTTCAGCGCGCGCGCAACATGCTCGGCTATTCTTGGCGCGCCAAGCGAACCGCGTTGTATAAAATCGACCGCAAAACCAAGAGCGTGGCGTTGATCGCGGATTTGCCTTCGGCCGGAGATACGGCGTTCCCATCCATTATGCGCTTGGGGCCGCATGATTTTCTAATCGCCAATTACACATCGCCCCTGGATCGTCCCAATTCAAGTTGGATCAGGGGGCAGATCAGCTCGATGGGCACAAGCATTTATTTTATTCGCCTGACGTTCCGGCCAAAGGTAAAATCATAGCCGTCATGTCCAGGTACGAGCCCCGCAGCATCGAACCCAAGTGGCAGCGGCGTTGGGAAGAGGCCAAAATTTTTCGTTCGCAGGACAAGGGGTCCGGCCCAAAATATTACATTCTCGATATGTTTCCCTATCCTTCCGCGGCCGGGCTTCATGTCGGCCATCCCGAAGGCTACACGGCCACGGACATCATCGCGCGCATGAAAAGAATGCAGGGGATGAGCGTGCTTCATCCCATGGGCTGGGACGCTTTCGGACTGCCCACGGAAAACTACGCCATTGCCACGGGCATTCATCCGGCCAAGGTGACGCAAGATTGCGTGACGAATTTCAGGCGCCAAATCAAATCGTTAGGTTTTTCTTACGATTGGGACCGGGAAATCAACACAACCGACCCGGAGTATTACCGTTGGACTCAGTGGATTTTTCTTCAGTTGTTCAAGAAAGGGCTGGCTTACGAAGCCGTTGTGCCCATCAATTTTTGTCCCTCCTGCAAAACCGGTTTGGCTAATGAGGAAGTGCATCAGGGCGGCTGCGAGCGCTGCGGCACGGCCGCCATCAAAAAAGACATGCGCCAATGGATGCTCAAAATTACGGCTTATGCCGATCGATTGCTTGAAGATTTGGAAGGTTTGGATTGGCCGGCATCCACCCTGTTGATGCAGAAAAATTGGATCGGTTTGTCGGACGGAGCCCAGGTTGATTTTGAGGTGGCGGAGCCCGCCCAATCCAAGGGCAAAACAATCGCGATTTTTACGACCCGGCCCGATACTTTATTCGGAGCGACGTACATGGTTTTGGCCCCTGAGCATCCGTTGGTCAACAATTTAACCACGGCCCAACAACGCAGTCAGGTCGAACAGTATTGCCAGGCGGCCTCAGCCAAAACGGAAATCGAGCGCACGGATGAAGGCCGCGCGAAAACCGGGGTTTTCACCGGCGGCTACGCCCTCAATCCGGTTAATGGGGAGAAAATTCCAATTTGGGTGGCCGACTATGTTCTTTATCATTACGGAACCGGCGCCATTATGTCCGTTCCTGCGCATGACCAGCGGGATTTTGAATTCGCCAAAGCTTATAACCTGCCCATGCGCCAAGTCGTTTGGCCCACTTCGGATAAATATTTTGCCGTGGACCGTGCGTACGAGGATGACGGGTTCGCGCACAACAGCGGCGAGTTTAACGGTTTGCCCACGGCCGAATTCAAAGTCAAAATCACAGCATGGCTGAAGGATCGCAAATTGGGATTCGCACGCCGGACATACAAGCTTCGGGATTGGGTTTTTTCCAGGCAGCGTTATTGGGGGGAACCGATCCCCATCGTTCATTGCAAGGGCCGCTGCGCCAAGGCCGTGCCTGTCGCGGAGAAGGATTTGCCGGTGACATTGCCGGATGTGGCGCGTTATGAACCGGCGGGAACGGGGGAATCCCCGCTGGCGGGGCTGCGCGATTGGGTGAATACCAAATGCCCGGATTGCGGCGGACCGGCTGAACGGGAAACCAACACGATGCCCCAGTGGGCGGGCTCATGCTGGTATTACCTGCGCTTCATCGATCCTAAAAACGATCAAGCGGCCTGGGATAAGGCTTTGGAGAAGCGATGGATGGCCGTTGATCTTTATGTGGGCGGCTCCGAGCATGCGGTTCTGCACCTGCTTTATTCGCGCTTCTGGCATAAAGTGCTTTATGATTCGGGCCTTGTTTCAACCAAAGAGCCCTTCATTAAACTGCGCCATCAAGGGATGATTTTGTCTTATAGCTTCCAGGATCAGCGCGGCGCTTATCATGGTTATGACGAACTCGACGCATCGGCTGAAAACCCCCGGCTGAAAGCCACAGGCGAAGTTTTAAGCAAGCGCATCGAGAAAATGTCGAAATCGAAAAAGAACGTGGTTAATCCCGATGAGATTATCCGCGATTGGGGCGCGGACACCATGCGCCTTTACGAGATGTTCATGGGCGAATTCGAGCTCTCTAAGCCCTGGGACATGACTCAAATCGAAGGCGTCCACCGTTTCCTCCAGCGCGTTTGGCGCTTGGTCGCGGAAAAATCCGGCGCCAAAGCATCCGGTTCGGATGATTGTGCGCGGCTGCGGCATAAAACGATTAAGCTGGTGACCGAGCGCATCGAGTCGTTTAAATTCAACACCGCCATCACTGCGTTGATGGAATATGTCAATGCCCTGATCGCGCAGGGCGCCGGGCGCGAAGATTTGGAGACGTTGTTGAAGCTGGTGTCGCCGTTCGCTCCTCATTTGGCCGAGGAATGCTGGGAGCTCTTGGGCAACAAGCCGTTCGTTTCTTCGGCGCTTTGGCCGTCTTACGACGAAAATTTGGCGCAGGATGAGAAAGTCGCGATGCCGGTGCAAATCAACGGCAAGGTCAGGGAGACGCTTGAGCTGGGCCGCGGCGCAATCAGCCAGCAGGAGCTGGTGCGTCTGGCAAAAGAGAACCCGCGGGTTTCCAAGCACCTTGAAAATGCCAAAATCCTCAAGGTGATTTATGTCCCAGGACGGATCCTGAATTTTGTGATTCAAAAGGAGTCAACCGATGGTCAAAACAATTAAATTCTGGCCTTTATTTTTTGCGCTGGGCCTGATCGGATGCGCGTCGACGAAGGACGGGGTCGTTTACAACCCGTCGCCGCAAATCATGCCCTCTCATATCAGAAAAGTGGCGATGCACCCCTTCGTCAACAGGACGCAGCAATTCGCGTTGGAAGACAAGCTGACCATCGCGGTCAACAACCGTTTTTTGACGGACGGGACCTATAAAATCGTTTCCGATGATCAGGCGGACGGCATCTTGGCCGGGGAAATTTCCCGCTATATCCATATCCCCATCGCTTACGACTCTAATCTGGTGGCGACCCAATATAAGCTCGATGTGGTGGTCCAAATCCGGTTTATCGATAAAACAACGAATCAGGTTCTTTGGGAAGAGCCGAATTTGGTGGGCTCCATCGTTTATCCGGTTTCCAGTTCGCCGGGCGGCATGACCGAGGAACAGGCGCGTGAAATTGTTTGGGACCGTTTATCCAAGGATGTTTTAAAGCGTACGATCAAAGGCTTCGGCTCCGTGACCGGCGAGAGCCAGCGCAAAATTGCGCCGGAAGTGCCCGCTCCCGGCTCAGGCAGTTACTAAGTCTTGAAGCTCGGTTTCAAAGATTTTTTCATCAAGCTTGATAAGCTGACCCCTACCGTTTTTTATCTCACCGGCCCCGAAGAATATCTTAAGCTCCGGGCCAAAGAGCGCCTGCTGGCGCGCCCCGATTGCGCCGGTTTCGCCCGGGTTCGCATGCAGGGGCGCGAACTCGACGTTCAAGAATTATGGGACAGCCTGAATTCCCCGCAGCTTTTTTCCTCGGGGGAAATCATCATCATCGAGAAAGTGGAAAAAATCAAGGCCGCCGACAAACGTTCGATGCTGGAGGTTTTGGAAGCGTATTTCGAGACCGAGGCCGCGGGGAAAATCGTTGTGATGATATCCGAGGCCCAACGCATGGACGTCGCCGATCCTCTGGAGGGTTTTTTGCTGGCCAATCCCAGCGCGGCGCATGTGTTTTTTCCGGTTTTAACCGAGGAAGACGTCGTTTCGTGGGCCAAAGGCGAATTGCGCCGGAAAAATATCGAGGTCGGCCAGGAGTCTCTTGAGCGTATCGCCCGGTCCTATGCCAACGAACTTTACAGTTGGGCCAATTTGATTAAAAATTTGGAGTTAAGCCTGGGCTCGAAGAAACGGGCGGAGCCTCAGGATGTGGAGATGCTGCTGGCGGATTCTTCGCCCAAGGAAGACCGGCTGCTTGATGAATTAAGCGATACCGCCTATGCGCTGTTGGATCGTTCCAGATCCGCGCCGGCCTGCCTGGGACAGGCATTATTTTTATCCGACGGCCTGTTCGCCGCCGGCGTCGAGGGCCCTCAGGCCGCGGCCCTGCGATTGATGCGCGCGTTCGCGGACGCTGTTTACGAGCTGGGGGTGGCTAAATCAGGCACGTATTCGAGCCGGCAGAAAAGGGATTACAATTTGGGCGTTCGACTTAAGAAAGCGGCTTCGTTGTGGTCCTGGGAGAGCGTGAGGAAACTTTACAGCGTCTTAATCGATGGAGAAATGGATTTAAAGACAGGGCGTCTTGCGCCCGAAAGCGCCGCTAAAAAATTCCTAATGGCTTTCACCGATGCCTGCGTTGCGGGCAAGAGCGGGGCTTCAGGAAGCGGCGGCAGCCGTTTGTTTGCCGCGCAGGGAACCCACTAAACGCGCCAGGCTCGATTTCTTTCGAGCGCCTGTTCTCCAGTGCAGGAGGCCGGTTTTAATGGCCTTATCTATCTGTGAGGCGTATTTGCGGAACGTTTCCTCGGCCTTCGTCTGATCCTTTGTGCCGACGGCGCCGACCGCTGTTTTAACCAGCGATTTCATTTCTTCTTTCTTTTTGTAATTGCGCAGACGGCGGCGCAGGGACTGGCGTGCAGTTTTAATGGCGCCCGTATGACGCCCGGTCTTTTTAATCTTTGCCATGGCGTCATTATAGTAAAGCCCGGCCCCACAGCCAATGCCCGACTGTGGCCGGTGCTCTGGAAATAGGAGGCTTTCCCTGATAGGCTATTGCTATGAGGAATTGCGGGGGTTTTATGAAATTAATTTCGCTTCACAGGGTCCTGGCAGTCGGTTTTTTTATGACCTTTGGAACTTTCCGGGCCGCAGCCGCGGAAACTTATCCTTGCGCGGCTCCGCGTCCGAGAACGGTGGATGCCGCCCGGCTCTCAGCCGAGGATCGGGCCGCCGTTCAAGAAAGCGGTTTTGGAATCAGTGAAGACGGAAGGAGAGTCTTGACGTCCACGGATGAGCCCTTGGACGCGGAGCAGACAGCAGATGTGATCACCATTATTTGCGAAGCGCGCGCCGAACGAGCGAGCGCAACGAGCGGTCCCTCAGTGGATATCGAGGTTTTAAGCCGGGATTTTCGCATCGCAGCCGCCAATCAAACGCCTCAAATCAACGATGAAATGAGCAATGACGCCAAGACCATCTGCGAAAATTCCGGCGATTATGATCGAACGGCGTTCGACGAAGCATTGATGGAGTATTTTGAGGCCCGCATTATGATGATTAGCCTTCAGAATAACGGCCGGTATGCCAGCACGCCGCGCGACCGGTTGCCTTTTACAGCTAATGAGAAGGTCGTCAAGAAAGCCTGTGATGACGGTTCGGAAGAAGGTTTTTTGGCCCGGGCCGATCGGGAAGCCGTCAAAGAGCTGCATGAGAACGCGGCCTGGGTTGAGCGTTACGGCGGAGAAGCCATGACTTCGCCTACCCCGGTGACTCCCCGCCGCGCGGGCGCTGCTCAGAGCCCGCTTCAAGCGTATTTGGGGCAAGCCGGCCATAATCGTTTGGCCCAGGCGGCCTGTTACCGGGATTATTCTGAATAAATGAGTCCGGCCAACGCGCGCGTTATTCCAGAAAAATGCCGCTGCCGACGGTAAAATCCGCGGCGCTGCCGGCCCATTCGCCCGGCGCCCGCCAGAAGGTGTTCTCCGCGGCGAACAATCGAAACGTGAGTTTCCGGTTTTTAGACAGCGGGTATTTGTAATTAACGCCCATCAGGACCAAATCATCGCGTCCGTCCAAAACTTTGACGTTCGTGTCTTGGTACGGGGAAGAAAACGTGGAGTATTGGGCGGTCAATGAAATATTCTCGCGGGGGAGCAATTCCAGCGCGAATGAGGCGCCGCCGAAAGGCCGCACGTAAGGGGAGTCATTGCCGGGCATGGTGGCGCTGACATTACCGTAGGCGTTAAGCCAAGAGGTCAAGGCTTTTTGAAGCCCCAATTCAACGGCAACGTCCACGGCCCCGCTGCCGCGTCCATCGGTCACGCTTCCGGTGGGCAGTTCAACGCCTACCCTTACGGCCAGCGCCGGTTGATGCGGGGTTTCTTCAACCAGCAGCGTTTTGATGATCAAAGCGATATCACCAGGTCCGTATTGATCCACTCTGTCTTTGACGGTGAATTCAGGATGATTGACTTCGTACGTTGTTGAGTCGCCTTGGTAGCGCCGCCGGGTGGCGGACATCTCTCCGGCGGCTGTTTCCTCAACCCAGCCGATGAGCCCGTCCATCCAGGGGCGCGAGCGGTAGATGAACGGAATTTGAATTCCGGCTTCCAAACCTTCGCCTAAACCGATCCTCCAGACCTGCGTCAAACGCGTGGTTTCAGCGTGGAGAAGGCCGTTGCCGCCGTCTTGGGTTTTAATTCCTTCCATGGAGTTTGTCTGGGTCCAGGTCGTTTCCCAGCGCATCCGCCCGCGGGGCAGAACTTGCGCGGTTTCCGGAGGCAAACTCAGGAAAACGGCATGCGTCGGGTTCCAATCCATGGCCGGCAAAGGGCCTGCGCCTCTGGATATTTTGGGAGTCCGCTCAAAAATAGCGTTTGAGTCGCCGGCCGACTGTTCCGGCGTTTGGGCACGGAGGCCGAGGGCGGATAGCAAAAGGATGAGCGCGGGAAGGCTTTTTTTCGTCAATGCCGTATATTTTAACCTGAATAACGGCTAATTTTCATATGTCCCGCACCGCGAAAAAAGGCTACGGGTCAAAAAATGGATTTAGGAGGGTGAAGGGTGCGAAGAATCCGCTAATTCTTCAGGGCTGTTAAGAACACGCCTCCCGATCCGCGCGCTCCGTAATTTCATTAAGCACGCTCCGGAGATCCCGTGCTTTATCTTCTAAGCTGTCCTCCGGCCCGATCCAAATAGGAGAACCATACACGATCGCAACGCGGTTAAACGGCAACGGGAACTGAAAACGGTCCCAACTCTTAAAAACCAATTTGCGTTTGACGCCGTTGGCGATCGGCAAGATCGGAAGGCCCAGTTTCCTAGCTAAAAAAAGAGCTCCGGGTTTCACTTCATGGCGCGGGCCCAAAGGTCCGTCCGGAGTAATGCCCAGATGATAGCCGCTCTCCACCCGGCGCATCAAAGAAATGAGGCCCCGGGCCGGGTTCTGCCGCGACGATCCCCGCGCAGCATCAAGACCGAATAGACTCAAAACTCGCGCCATGATCTCACCATCCTTACTGGGCGACACGAGCGAGGTGATCTTGGAATTGCGGTGAGAGTAGACAAAAAAAGCCTGGCGATCATGCCACAGCGCGTAAATGTAACGCCGTCCTTCAGCTTCCAAATCCAAGCGATGCTGTTTATTTAAACTGATGGTTGTTGTGGTCTTCCCAACCAAAGTCATATACAGCCAAAGCAACCGGGTGACCAGCGTAAATTTTAAAGCCCGCCACATATCAAAAAGTATACCCAACTAGGGCGGCTTAGAAATGCTAAATATTGCCTGTGGGGAGGAATTTCTCCAAATTTTTCGGCGCAACGCTGATTTCCCGCGTTTTCGGCTACTTGCGCGATTTGTCCATCGCTCACTTCGTTGGCGGCGGCGGTTGGGCCGATCTTTATTTTGCGACGTTCCGCTTGGCCAACTTATTGCGCAATTTGGTCGGGGAGGGCGGGCTTTATGCGGCGTATACGCCCGTTTATGCCCCGCTTGTCGCCCAAGATAAGGAAGATGCCGCGCGATTTGCCGGATCTTATGCCGGCCGGTTGGCGGCTGTTTTGGCGGTCATCGTAGGTCTGGGTATTTTATTCGCCGAACCCTTGACCCGCGGCATGCTCCTGGGGTTTTCGGCGGATCCGGAAAAAATGGTTTGGGCCGTGACCTTGACCAAAATTTTGCTCCCTTTTCTTTTGTTCGTCACTTTGGCGGCCTGGGCTCAAGCCACCCTCCAGGCGCACAATAAATTTTTTTGGTCCAGCCTGTCGCCGGCGTTCGCTTCGATCGCCATCATCGCCTATTTCTTGATGTCGCGTTCAAGCGCGCCGGGCCCGCGCCTGTTGATCGTGGGTTTGGCCTGGGCGACGACGATCGGAGGGTTTCTGCAGTTCGCGGTTCTCTGGCCCCAGCTCCACGGCGTGATCGGCCGTTTGAAGTGGCGCTCATTTTGGGCCGGCCATCCGGAGCTCAAAAAATCCCTGCTTTTGTTCGGGCCCTACACCCTGACGTTTTCGCTGGATCAAGTGAACGGTTTCGTGGGCACGTTTTTCGGAAGTTTTGCGGAGGCGGGCACGATCGCCGCGCTTTATAATTCCAGCAGGCTGATCCAATTGCCGTTGGGGCTGGTGGGCGTGGGGTCTTTGGTCACCGCGCTTCCCCTGTTGTCGCAGGAAGCTCAGCGCAACGATCGAGCGGCGGTGCGGCGTTTGGCTTGGTCTCAGGCCAAGCGTATGCTGATGTTTGAAATTCCCGCGATCCTCGCCTTTATTTTTTTTGGGGAACTGATCATCCGCCTTCTCTATTTTCACGGGCGCTTCCAGGAACAAGCCCTTTACCTGACGGCCAAAGTGCTGGCTGTATCAAGCCCCACGCTGCTCTTTTATTCGCTCCAAAAAATTTTCTTGGGCCTTTTTTATGCCCACCGCGACACCAAAAGTTTGGTGCTGACCAGCGTCCTGCAATTGTTCGTCAGCGCATCGGGATGTTTCCTTTTGCTTGAGAGCTTGGGCGCCGTGGGCATCGGCCTGGCCTTCACCGGATCGAGTTTGGTCGGTCTAGTCGCCATGTTTTTGATCGTTAAAAAGAAAAATTACCTATGAGTTCATTCGCGGGGCTCGGATTATCCGAGCTTCCTTCCGGCCCCGGCGTTTATTTGATGCGGGATGCCTCCGGCCGTATTATTTATATCGGCAAAGCCAACGACATTAAGAAGCGGGTTTCCTCGTATTTTCAAAAAACGGACGTGGGGCCGAAAATTCAGGCGCTCGTAGAAGTCGTCCGCCGCGTGGATTACGTTTTATGCGCCAGCGAGCGCGAAGCCCTTCTCCTGGAGGAATCCTGGATCAAGAAATATCAGCCCGTGTTCAACGCCATGTGGAAGGACGACAAATCGTACCCTTACGTCGTCTTGACCATGCAGGAAGATTTCCCCAGGCTTTACCTGGCCAGGAAAAAGCACATCCCTCCGGGAGCCTCGGCGTTCGGGCCTTATCCGGACGTCAGCAAAGTGAAAGGCCTGATCCGGACGCTTTTTCGAAGAGGCGCGGTTCCTCTTCGTCCTTGCCGCTGGGATTTTTCTTTGAAAAAGCCGTTGGCCCAAAAAATCATTAATTCCTGCCTGTATTTTCATACCGCCCAATGCCCGGCGCCCTGCGCCGGCAACATCAGCAAGACGGATTATCGAAACATCGCGCAAAAAGCGGCCCGGCTTTTCAGCGGGCAACGGTCACGGCTGGTCTCATCGCTGAAAGCCCGGATGACAACCGCGGCCAAGCAGTTGGCGTTTGAGGAAGCCCAACGGATCAAGGGGGAAGTCGAGGCCCTGGAGCATATCGGGGAACGGGTGCTTTTGTCTGAAATTCAAGCCGAGGACCTCGCCTCTTTGTATGAGCCGAAAGCCGCCGTGAAAAAACTTCAGGAGGCCTTGGGGACCGGGGGCCGGCCCCGGCATATCGAGGGTTTCGATATTTCAACGTTGTTCGGAACGCATTCGGTCGGTTCCATGGTTTGTTTTATGGACGGCCGCCCCAATAAGGCGCATTACCGTCGTTTCGGCATCAAAAGCGTTGCCGGAATCGATGACTTTTCCATGATGCGTGAAGTCGTTTCCCGGCGCTATCGCCGCCTGATCGAAAGCAAGGAGAGATTGCCTGATTTGATTTTGATCGATGGAGGCCTGGGCCAGCTTTCAGCCGCCCGCTCCGCTCTGGAAACGGTGTTACCCGCGCCGGGTAAGAGCACCCGGCCCGCGTTGGCGGCCTTGGCTAAGCAGGAAGAGACGCTCTATCTGGATCGTTCGCCCGGACCCCCCAAGGAAATCCGCCTGGCCAAATCGCACGAGGGACTGAAACTGTGCATGTGGATCCGGGACGAAGCCCATCGTTTTGCTATAACTTACCACAAGAAATTGCGCAAGAAAAAGTTCTTGGAGGCCTCATGAAAAGCTGGAAATTAATTTTATCGGCCGGTTTATTGTGTTGGCGGCCTTCGCTTTACGCCGTCCCCCCGAAGCCTCCGATTGAGAAGCATACCCTGGCCAACGGCATCCGCGTGCTGCTTTACCCGCGCCATTCCATGCCGGGAGTCGCCTTCCGAATTTATTACCGCGTGGGATCCGTGGATGAGGAGATGGGTCAAACCGGCTTGGCGCATATGTTCGAGCACATGGCTTTTAAAGGCACAAAGACGGTAAACACGAAGAATTACCACAAGGAGAAAACCGTTTTAAATGCGATTGAGGACATCGCGGAAAAAATCAATAAAGAGCAGGCGCGTCCCGGCGGCCCCGACCTGAAAAAACTCGCTAAGCTTCAAGCCGAACTTCAGGCCAAGCAGGCCGAAGCCGAACAATATGAGATCAAGGACGAGTACGAAAAAATTTACGAGGCCAACGGCGCTTGGGGATTTAACGCCTTCACCTCGAACGATGTCACCGGGTATATGGTCAGTTTGCCGTCGAACCGTTTGGATTTGTGGCTGGCCATGGAATCGGACCGGTTCCAGAACGCGGTTCTGCGCGAGTTCTACCGCGAGCGCAACGTGGTCATGGAGGAACGCCGCATGCGAACCGAGTCCAATCCGTTGGGCAAACTCTACGAACTCTTCGCCGCCAATGCTTTTATCGTCAGCCCCTATCGCCGGGAAGTCGTTGGTTGGATGAGCGATTTGGAGCGCTTAACGGCCACCCAAGCCGAATGGTTTTTCGCCACGCGCTACGTGCCTTCGCGCTGCGTCATCTCTTTGGTGGGGGATTTTGATTCCAAAGAAACGCTTGTCAACATACGCAAATATTTCGAGTCCATCCCGGCCAGAGACGGCGCCGTCGAATTTTCGGGCGAGGAGCCGCCCCAGCAAGGCGAACGCCGCGTGGAGTTGATGTGGGAAGCGGAGCCTATCCTGCTGATGGGCTGGCATAAGCCCAATGCCCCTCACCCCGACGACACAAAACTGGCCCTGCTCTCCGATATTTTATCTTCCGGGCGCACCAGCCGTTTTTATCGCAATTTGATCGAGAAACAAGCGGTGGCGCAATCCGTCAATGCTTACCACGATGATCCGGGCGCCCGCTACCCGAATCTTTTTCTGGTGATGGGCTACCCGAGGAGTCCGCATAGCGCGTTGGACCTTGAGCGCGCCGTTGAACAAGAAATCGAAGCGATCAAGCAAAAGGCGCCCGAACTTTGGGAGCTTGAGCGCGCAAAAAACAATATGGAAGCCATGCTGGTCAAAATTTTGGACAACAACGAAGGCATCGCGGATACGATCACCATGAACGAGATTCTTTACGGGGATTGGTCTTATCATTGGGACGTCGCGACGCGATGGCAGGCGATTAAACCCGAAGAATTGACGGAAGCGGCGAAGAAATACTTGAACAGGGAGAATAAAACCGTGGGCTTTGTCACCAAAAAGAAAGGAGGCAATCTGTGAGGCCTTTTTTTATCGCTGCCGCGCTCGTTTCTTTAATCACCACCGGCGTCCGGGCGACGCCGCCTAAACTCCCCGAGCTCAAGCCGCTTCATTTTAGAGTGCCGAAAGGCAAGCGATTTGAGTTGAGCAATAAATTAGTGGTTTATTTTCTTGAGGATCATGAGCTGCCTCAGGTGCAGCTCTCCGTGATGTTCCATGGCGGCGCCGTGGCTGATCCTGCGGATAAAATCGGTCTTACGTCCCTTTATGCCGCGATTTGGCCTTATGGCGGAACCAAAAAAATTAAGGCGGATGAACTGACCAAGGAATTGGAATTGATGGCTTCCAGCGTGCATGCCGGCGCCGGGGAGGAGTCGGTCGGCCTGTCGCTTTTTTCTTTGAGCAAGAATTTTGACAGGACGCTCGATCTTTTCGCCCAGATCATGGTTGCGCCGTCTCTTGACGCCGGGAAGCTTGAGGTTGAGAAAAAGAAAGTTTTGGCCGGCATCGCTCGAAGAAACGACGAGCCCAGGAACATTGCAGCGAGAGAGTTTAAACGCGTCGTCTACGGACCGAATTCGCCTTGGGGTTGGCGCACGGAGCCGGCAACAATCCAAAAGATATCCCGCCGTGATTTGGTTGAGCTGCATCGCCGCCTCATTCACCCCAATAACGCGGTGGTCTCGGTCAGCGGGGATATTACTGAAGCCGAACTAAAAAGGAAATTGGAATGGGCTTTAGGTTCAAAAGTTTGGCCCATGGCGGCCGTGGAATCGCCGGCGGTCGGTTTGAGTCCCGGCTCGTCATCCAGGGCGATCTACTTAGCCCACAAAAAAACGGCCCAACAAAGCGCCATTAGGCTGGGCCGCTTGGGCGTCTCCCGGCATCATCCGGATTTTTTCAAGCTCAAGGTTCTTGATGAAATTTTAGGCGGTGGTTTTTCTTCCAGACTTTTCCGTAATATCCGGTCGAGGAAAGGTTTGGCGTATTCGGTCGGCAGCGGATTCACTACGCCTCAGGTCGATGGTTTGATGCTTTGCGCAGTCGGCACCAAGGCTGAGACGACGGTCCGGGCTATCGAGGAAGTTTTGGCGGAGATCGAGTCTCTGCGGCAGGCGCCGCCGACGGATGAGGAATTGGAGATCGCCAAAAGCCAATTGATCAATTCCTTCGTGCAGAATTTTAGGACGACGGATCAGACGGCCGGGCGGATCGCCGAGCTTGAATTTTACGGCTACTCGAGCGATTACCTGGATACTTACACCGATCATCTCGCCAAGGTGAGCAAAGACGATGTTTGGCAGGCCGCTAAAAAGTATTGGGATCCCAAGAATGCCTTGATTTTGGTTGTCGGCAACCCCGAAAAATTCGATAAAGACTTGTCTTCGTTGGGCGCGGTCAAGATTCTGGACCCCGACAGCGGAGCGATTAAGGAGCCCCATGAACAAAATCCCAGAGGCGATCAGAAAAGCGCTCAAGAGTAGCGATCGATACCCCGCCGTCTTCCGCGAGATTTGGGGGGCTTGCGCCCGGATTCCGAAGGGGAGAGTGGCGACCTACGGTTCTTTGGCTCGATCAATCGGCCGGCCCCGGGCGGCGCGCGTCGTGGCTATGGCCATGGCCAGGAACCCTTTTGCTCCGGATATCCCTTGCCACCGCGTGGTTCGTTCGGACGGCTCGCTCGGCGGTTATTCCGCGTCCGGCGGGGTGGGGGCCAAGCGCCGGCTTTTAGAGCGTGAAGGCGTGCTTTTCGGCGACCGGGGCGGGGTTGCAAAAGCCTGTCTCTTGGAAACAGCCTGAGTCCCCAGCGCCGCGCTCAGGAAGCGGCGCAGTTGGCGGACTTCAGCGTTTTTGGGATCGATGCGCAGGGATTTGACCAGCAGCTGATCGGCGGTTTTGCGATAAATTTTCTTTTGATCTTCTTTCGTCTCTTTGCGATTGGCCAAGGCCAGCCAAGCTTTGGCGGCCTGATAATAACCGCTCGATAACATGGTTTTTGCGGGGTTTAAATCCTGCGATCCGTGGCGTTCGATTAAATTCAGTCCTTTCTCGAAATAATCCAAGGCTGTTTTGGGCTCTCCTTTGTCGGCGTAGATCATCCCTAATTCAATATGGGCGTTGCCGAAATCAGGGAATTGTTCCACGGATTTCCGATAAAGTTTTTCGGCTTGTTCCCGGCTTATATAAGCCGCGGCGTGGCGGCCCTGGTAAAGGTTGTCCGCTGCGCGTTTGAAGTTTTCATCGCCGTTGTATTTGACGAAGAATGTTTTTATGTGCTCCAGCAGGGGCTGATGGCGCCGTCTCAATTGTTCGTACCCGGGAGCCATGACCGTCTGCATGAGGTTGTCTTGTTCCGCGCCGGAAAGCTTGAGGTAGCGCTCTTCGGTCATGAAGCGGTCCATGGCTTGCACCATGCGTTTGCGCGAAGCCTGGCCGGATTCCCAGTGATCCAGGGCATGGCGCCAATGTTCAAAATGGGCGGGCATATCTCCGGCTTGCTGGAACCTGAGCGCCTGGCCCACGTCGACGCTGAACATGATGGTGTGAAAGGCCAACAAGCAGGTTCCCAGCGTCAAGCTTGACTCGCTGGTGGGTGTTTTGATCCGGTTCAGGCTTTCATCGATGGTTTTTACGAACCCTTCGTCTTCGTAAGCCAGCAGCGAACCCGCGGCCGAGACCGCGACCACGCAGGCGTCCATTTGGCTTGATTCCTTGGCGTTGAACGACCGGAAAAATTCATCAAGTTTTTCGCGCAAAAGGCGTTTGCTGTCCTCAGTTTCGTTTTTTAGGTGGAATCTTGACAGGTACGCTATTTTACGGGCCTCGATTTGGGCCTCCCGAGCGGTCATGGCGCGCGTCAAGCTGCTTCTGGCGAAAGCCCAACTCATCAAGATAATGACGGAGAGGGCCATTCCCGCGTAGGGAGCGATGCTGGTTTCTTTTTTCCAAAAGGCGCAAAGGGCGCCTAGGCCCAAACCAAGAATCGCGGCCAAGGGCAAACCCATGCTTAAGATTTTGGCGATGAAGAAGACGCGCTGATACACCTGGATGTTTTTAAAGGCGAAATCCAATATCAAAAGGCTTAAGATCGCAGCCAGAGCCCAGGCCAACGGCAATAAAACTGCGGTTAAACCGGTTTTAGAAGAGTAATACACGAATAATCCCTACTATAGGCTAGGCGGGAAAGTCCCTGTTAGCCAGGGTTAATTCGCGTTTGCCAGGAAGGTTAAAAAAAAGCGGTGCCAGCGGGTATCTGCGGTCAATTCCGGATGAAAACTGGTGGCCAGGAGGTTTTTTTGACGGGCGGCGACGATGGCGCCTTTCGGGAGCCTGGCTAAGACCTCGACGTCCGGGCCGGCGCGTTCGATTAAAGGGGCGCGTATGAAAACGGCGCGGAATGCCCCGAAAGGAGATTCAAGGTCGGCTTCGAAGCTTTCCGTTTGGCGGCCGAAAGCGTTTCGTCTGACTTCGATATCCATCAAGGCCAGGTGCGCAGGTTCCGGGCCGATGTTTTTAGCCAAAAAAATCATCCCGGCGCAGGTGCCCCAGACCGGGCGGCCCGAACCGGCAAAACGGCGCAGGGGTTCCAGAAGACCGTAATCCCGGGCCAAGCGGCCGATGGTCGTGCTTTCGCCGCCGGGGATAATCAGGCCGTTTAAATCTTGCAAATCTTGTTCTCGACGCACTTCGCGGGCTTGGGCGTTGAGCGAGCTCAGCATCAAGGCATGTTCATGAAAATCCCCTTGCAGGGCGAGAATGCCGATTTTAACCACGAACTTAGAGGCCGCGGGCGGCGAGTTGTTGTGTTTCGGGGATGGTTCTAGCCGCGATGCCGGACATGGGTTCGCCGAGGCCCTTGGAAACCTCGACGATAACGGCCGGGTCATGATAATGCGTGGTCGCCCGGACAATGGCCTGGGCTCGTTTGGCGGGATCACCGGACTTGAAGATGCCGCTGCCCACAAAAACCCCTTCCATGCCCAATTGCATCATCAACGCCGCGTCCGCAGGCGTCGCAATGCCGCCGGCCGCAAAATTGACCACCGGTAATTTGCCGTTGGCCGCCACTTCTTTGACCAAGGCCGGGGGAACGCGCATGTCTTTAGCCGCCCGCTTAAGCTCTTTGCCGCTGAGATCCTTGAGCGCAAGAATTTCACGTTTGAGCGCGCGCGCATGGCGCACGGCTTCGACGACATCGCCAGTTCCGGCTTCGCCCTTGGTGCGGATCATGGCCGCGCCTTCCGCGATGCGGCGCAGGGCTTCTCCGAGATTGCGGCAGCCGCAGACAAAAGGGACGTTAAACGGCTGCTTGTCGATATGGTGTTCTTCGTCGGCCGGGGTCAACACTTCGGACTCATCGATAAAATCAACGCCCATGGATTGGAGGGCCTGGGCTTCGACGAAATGGCCGATGCGGCATTTGGCCATCACCGGGATGGACACGGCCTCCATGATTTTCAGAATTTTTTCAGGATCGGCCATGCGCGCGACGCCGCCTTCCCTGCGGATATCCGCGGGCACGCGCTCCAAGGCCATGACCGCGCAAGCGCCGGCTTCCTCGGCGATTTTGGCTTGGTCCGCGGTGGTGACGTCCATGATGACGCCGCCTTTGAACATTTGGGCCAAACCTGATTTGACGGTCCAAGTCCCGGTGGTTTTTTCCATGACGAAATCATCATAGAAAATTTGGCTCATTCTTTGAGTTCTCTGACAGTGACTTCAACAAGCGCCGGCGTTTGCGCGATCACTGTTTTGCGTCCCAGAATCAACTTAACCGTCGTTTGCAGTTGCCAGGTCTCTATATTGACAACACCGGATGATTTACAGGGGCCGGAGAGCTCCAGTTGCAGTTGCAAGAGCATCTCTTGATCGTTTTTGGGGTTGGCGACAGGCAAAACATTGGCGAGGAATCCCCATTTTTTATAACCAGCCTTTTTATCGTTGCCGGAAACCAGTTGTTTTTCGCCGCCGGAGAGATGGCTCGCGGACGTCCCTTCCGTCGCGGCGAAATTAACGGAACCTTCCAAGTCCTTGTATTTCGCCTCGATTTCAATTTGAAAGGTTTTGCCGTTTTGCCAAGCAGCGGCCATTCGTTTCTCAACCGGATTCGCTTTTTTGCCCGCCGCCGACGCCATCGCCGCCAAAAACAAAATTGTTCCCAGGCAGAGCAGGGTTGCATTTTTTTTGTTGCCCATGGACATCCCTGATATTTTACATTTGATACTTCTGACCTTACCTATCCTGCTTCAAATTTTGGACTTGAGAGTTGTTAAGGGTCCTTAAGGCAGATCGGAGGTGCGGCTCGAAAAATGCTTTAGCTTGAAATAATCTTGCGCTTTTTCAAGCACGTTGTCACGGGCGATGGCCGGCCCCGGCTTTCCGGATGTCCGATTAAAAAAATTGACCGCGTCAAGAGCCTGGCTGACTTGCCATGGCCGGCAATGCTGATCATCGTTTAACCATTGGGCGAAGGCCTGAAGATCATCTTGTTTTCCTTCGGCCAGCGCGTTGAGGGGAGTTCCCTGAATCTTGTATATTGAAAAATTGTTGTTTGGGGAGGATAGGCCGCCCGATGAGAAACAGAGAACCGGGGAGCTCAGAAGCTCAGGGCAAGTTTGTCCGTGTTAGTGACTATTTTGCTGAGCTTTACGTGGCTGGCCGTTTGGCGGATGCGGGGTGGAACATCTACTTTCCGCATCGCGACCAGGGCTTTGATTTCATCATCACGAAGTACCCAATTGGCGTTCCAATTATCCGCCCAGTTCAAGTGAAGGGCAAATACCCAAGATCGGGAACTGCCGATAAGGATGCGTATGGTTATACTGAGGAGCTGAGCGAGCTACATGATGAGATGGTCCTCGCAATCCCGTACTTTTCGTCTCAAAACCCTTCCGAGCCAGTTTGCGTTGCATATATGCCTAGAAATCAGATCAAACCGACGGGAAGAGGATGGCGGTGCCAGCCGGCTACGTTAAGGAATGGTGTGCCAAAACCTCGTAGAGATTACGCGAAATTTTTTGATTCGGGAGGCATTAGCTTGTTGGAGGAACTGGAGTGGCCGGACTCGTCGATCGAAACAGCAGAAAAGTGGAGCCCCTAACCCTTCAGCAGACCGCGGCTTCGAAGGAGTTCCTATGGCCGCGGCTGCTGAGCGGCAGCGTTAGGGGTCCCCAAGAGGAAACATGTCAGCACAAGTGGCAACGGCATTAATCGCAATGTTCGGCGGTATCACCGTCGCAGGGCTGAGCTATTGGTTCACCAAGCAACGGGAGCGCGAGGCCGACTGGCGAAAGGAAAAGCTGGAGCACTACAAGGATTTTGTAGCCAGCTTAAGCGGCGTAATTTCAGGGGAAGCCACTCCTGAGGGCCACAGGAATTTTTCGCGCGCGTGCAATAAGATGATGCTGGTAGCACCTCAACAAGTGATGGATGCGCTTCACGGATTTCAGCAGGAAATTAAAATCTCAAATAAGGACAAATCTCTTGAACGTCATGATGCGCTGATGTCCAAATTCTTTTTTGAGATCCGCAAGGATTTGGCGATTTCTCCTTCGGACGATCCGGAAACGTTTAAAGTTTGGCTCTGGGCGTCAGGCCAAAAGCCAAGGGACCCCTAACCAATGGATAGAGCGGTCGGCGGCTCGGTGAGGGATATCTTGATAGCCGCCGCCACTCATCCTCGGCGTTAGCCACACTATGAATAAAGAGATGGCGCTTACCAAGCTAGATGTAGCAAAACGGCAACTTGAAACTGCCGTTACGCTCTATTTTAACGATGCTGATCCGGTGTCAATTCATACTCTCACATGTGCATCGCACGAAGTCCTGGTAACGCTCAACAAGGAGGCAGGGAATTCACCAACAATAATGAGCGATTCGTTGATTAACGAGCAGTACAAAGAGGAATTTAGAGGGTGGCTGAAAGAAGCAAGAAATTTCTTTAAACATGCCGACAGGGACCCAAAAGGTATTTTTACTTTCTACCCAGATATTAATGATTACTTCCTTCTAGTGCTCTGACCGCATGAAATACAGAAAATTATTATTACCCAGCGCGCCATATTGGTTATCCTTAGCGTATGGCGTACAAATCAGGGAAGGGGAGAAAGAAGAGAAATGGGAAGTTGAAGCTAAAATTGCTGCCGAAGGATAGGAAAAGACTCAAGGAGCTTATGAGCAAAGGCAGAGAATCCGTCAGGGTTGTAAAAAGGGCGCGAATTTTACAGTTATTGGATGCGGGGAAATCAGGGCAGGCCGCTGCCGAGGCGGCTGGCGCCGCGATTGCCACTGCCTATGAGACCGCATGGCGGTATGAGCAGGGCGGCTTTAATCGTGCTTTACGGGATGCGCCTCGTCCTGGAAAGGCCCCCGCGCTCAACGACAAACAGCGGCAAAAAATCGTTGCCATGGTCTGCAGCGCGCCGCCGGCAGGATTCGCTCGTTGGAGCGTGCGCTTAATCGTCGAAGAGGTTCGCAAACGCAAGTTGGTACCCAGGGTGGGACGGGAAACCGTCCGGGTTCTCCTAAAAAGCCACCACCTCAAACCCTGGCGGGAAAAAAATGTGGTGCATTCCTGAATTGACGACGGAATACGTTGAAAAGATGGAGGATGTCCTGGACCTTTACGAAAAACCCTTGGACAAGAAAGAGCCAGTTGTCTGCTTGGATGAAAAGCCGGTGCAATTACTCCAAGACGCCCGGCCCTCTCTGCCGGCGGACAAGCCCGGGACTATTTTCAAACGCGACAGCGAATATGTCCGAAGTGGAACCGCCAACGTGTTCTGCGCCGTAGAACCCAAGGCGGGGCGTCATATCACGAAGGTGACCAAGAATCGAAAGGGACCCCAGTTCGCCAAAATAATCTCCAGGATCGCAAAGGCCTATCCTAAAGCCAGGACAATCCACCTGGTCGTGGACAATCTCAATACCCACTGCGGGAAATCCTTGACGGACTTCTACGGGAAGAAGCGGGGCGCAAGCATCTGGAACCGGTTTACAATCCACTACACTCCAAAACATGGAAGCTGGCTTGACCAGGCGGAGATTGAGATTGGGGTGTTTTCCCGTCAGTGTCTCGGCAAGGATCGTATTGGAGACATTCAATCCTTGCGGTCTCAGGCCTCCGCCTGGAATCGTCAAGCGAACCGTCGGCGACTCAAGATTGACTGGAGATTTACGGTCAAGGATGCGAGGAAGAAATTCAAATATAATTTTATGGATTCTATGCGGTCAGAGCACTAGATTCATGCGAGACGTACCAGATACTAACAGGAGAGGAAGTCCCTCACTTTATTATTTTTCGTGGCTGGTTCAATGCACAGCATCCGCACATCATGAACACGCCCACGAATGCGGGAATCCGCCGTGATTACGGAGATAATAAGCTTAAGTTCTTCTCATCCCTACTTGCGGCTTCCGTGGTACTGGTACTAAGGTGTGGCTAACAAGTCGCTACAACCGACCGCAGGCAGCGCGGCGGCTGAGCTCGGTCGTTAGGCGTACCGGACACAAAGGATCCTATGCTGAAAAATGTCAGCCCAGCGTCGGTGAGACAATTCTGCATAATGGCGGGCTTTTTGTTTTTTTCTCCGTTTGCTCTAATCGCGGGCATTGAAATCTACACCGGCGAAGCGAACGTTTCACAGAGGAGGCCGCTGCCGAACCTTAGTGTCCGTCGGGAGGAGAATCCTTCCCTATATTGGGCGTACGTGAAGTAAAAATTGGCCATCTCCGGGACAGTCGCAGGAGCCTTGATAGCCTTCGGGCAGTTTATTATGTGGCTGATCGGTTGCCCGGAAGTCCGAAGACATGGGATGATGACGCCTAACATCAACTTGAGCTCTGGCGGCCAGCAAGGGGTTTCAGTAGCCGCCGCTGGGCAGTCCCCGTTAGGCCCTCTATATGAAGATTATTGATCAAAGTAGTTCCAGGCTTGTTCTTAGTGATTTCCCAACCTTTACGGTAGCGTGCTGCATATTATTCTTGGCTACCATGATTGTCGTCATAGTTATGAACCTTGAGCAGTTCGTCGGGCCGAAGCGTTTTATGATTACGGGCGGCGGTTTCTTCCTGACCTGGATGATGCTGAATATTGCTCAAAAGACGGAGATCATTTTGGACAGGGAATTGGATTGCTTCTCTTTGATTCGGCGAGGCCTGTTTAGCACAAAATTATTTAAATGCGCCTTGACGGATATTTCTTCTGTTCGCATACAGGAACTGCCGGGAGTCAAACCAACCGACCACTTTCGGCGCGTTGCCGTTCTGAGAAACGATGAGTGGATTCCTTTAACGGTCTATTGGCACACCAATAAGGATGAATGTCTGAGAATATCCAAAGCCATTGAAAGGATTTTGCATCTAGGCATACGGTTCGAAGGATGACAAGATGCCGGAAGAACCGAGAAGCGAGTCTTAGCCGAAGTTGAGCCCGATGAGCTGCTCATGCTGCGAAAGGCGCGGGTTCATGGCGTGAGCCGCTCAGCTTGAACGTTGGTTGGCTGGATTGGAGGTGGATAAGGGTTTAAGGCAGATTCGTCAAGGCTGTAATAATAGTTAAGCCCAGATTCGAAAAAAATTCAAGAAGGATTTAGCTTAAAGCAAATCTGCCAGTTGCTGCGGCATTACGCCTGCGTCTCGGCACAACTTACGCAGAAGACCGCGACCCAAGTCTTTGTGATGGCGAGGAATTGTCAGAGGCTTTCGGTTTTTACCGTCTGGATGAATTAAACGGGCGTGACTGCCACGCTGGCGGACCACTTTGTAGCCCAGCCGTTCAAACGCACGAATAGCCCGTTCGGGTGAAATAGTGGGTAATTCTTTAGACATTTACCATCGAGGTGATGGTATGAAAGGAAAAAGACTGCGGATGGTAATCACGCAAAACCTTACGATTTTCTTCTTCTTCGGCGCAAAGCGTTATGACTTCTTGAATATTTTTCAAAGCTTCATCCAAGGTTTTACCCTGAGTGTAACATCCGGAAAGCACTGGACACTCAACAACATAAAGCCCGTCTTCGTCTTTTTCAACCAATAGGGGCAGTTCTAATTTTCGCTTTGCCATACCCATATTATGACCCCTGTTTTAAGGATTTTCCAGCAGTCTTACTTAGTCCGCCGGATTGCTCCAAGATTTCAGATAAGTCAGTATCTCATTTTTTGTCATTGAGCGAAAAGTCGGCTTTTTAAACTTTTTCTTGCCGTCGGTTCACGGTTTTAGCCTCAAAAGGCCTCGGAATTTCTTCAGATCGAATATGGGGATTACTGCGAGGGTATTTCAATAAGAAAATTTAAGCCGAAACCGTGGACACGGCCATTTTAGGCGATTCCGTTGGCACAGTAAATTGGCATAGCGTGTCATAGTACGGGCTCGTAATGTTTGGACCCCCAGTTTGGGCCTGACCTGGTCTTGACAAGTGTAGTTCTTCATATTAAAATGTTCAATATAAATGAACACTATCGTTTTAGAGAACACTATAGAGCTGGCTAAGGCTTGTATGGAGAGGCTCAAAGAAGCCATGGGGCCTGGGTTGCCTCTTCGTTTGGAAGCGGCGAAACGCGGTTATGATTTTGACCTCCACATCGGAACTAAGCCGGCTGTGAATTTGGCCATAGAGGTGAAGGCGCGAATTGACAACCGTAACCAAGCGCTTCATATTATTCTTCAGTTGAAAGGCCAAGCCGGCAATGCGGGAGCGATGGTTTTTACCCATTGGATTCCGGAGCCGGCGGCGGAGGAGTTCCGCAGAGCGGGCGTTTTTTTTATTGACGCTCAAGGCAACGCTTTTATCCAGAAGCCTCCGCAAGTGGTGGTTGATATTCGGGGCAGGAAACCGGATCGGCCCTTGAAAGCTGAGCCGGGAAGGCTCATCGAGATGGGCGGGCTTAAAATTATTCATTATCTTCTCACTCACCCCCAAGCCGTGGGAGACCCTTTGCGAGCGATCGCGGGAGGGGCGGATGTTGCCCTCGGGACCGCGCAAGCCGTCATGAAAGAACTGCAAAATGGGCAGTGGCTTTTGCCTGCGGCTGGGGGCACGAAGCGATTCGGCGATATTAAGGGGTTGATTGAGTTATTTGTGCGAGGGTATGCCTTTAAGCTGCGGCCTGTATGCCTGCTGGGGCGTTACAGGCACAAGATGCGGGCGCCGCAGGAAATTCTTGAAGGATTTGCGCAGCGTTTGGCCGGTATGGGAGGCCACTGGGCCGTTACCGGCGGCATGGCCGCGCGGGAGATGACTCATTATTTGGAGCCGGATGCCGTTGCGCTTTTTGTGGACGATCAAGCGAGGACGAAGCTGGAGGGGGAGCCTATGCTGCGCGATGATGCGGCCGGCAATGTGACGGTGTTCCGGCTCTTTGGCGCCGCGGCGATCGGGGGTGAATTGAAAGTTCCATGGCCCTTGGCGACTCCTCTTTTAATTTATGCCGAGCTTCTGGAGGCCGGAGGCGCGCGCGAGGTGGAAACGGCGCAAATGATTTACGAACGCTTCCTTGAAGCCGGAAGTGTTCATGGATAAAGCGCTTAAGAAGGCGGTTGAGGAAGTTTGCGGAGCCGCGGAAAGCCTTAAACTCGACATCGTTTTAGTCGGGGCGTTGATGGCGGAGTTTACGCCGGAGATGGGCTCCGATTATCCGCGGTTCCGGCGCACCAACGACGCCGACTTCGGCGTGTACGTGCGTGACTGGCCTACTTATCAAAAGTTTCACGAAGAACTGATGAAGCGCGATTTTAAGCCCAATCCCAGAATTGAACATCGCTTGCACCTTGGGACCGCGATGGTTGATCTCATTCCATACGGGCGGGAGATTGCCCCGGATGGAAAGATAACTTGGCCGAAATCCGAACTTGAAATGTCGGTGTTGGGTTTTGATGAAGTCTGCGCCGCGGCGCGTAAGGCCGCTTCGGAGAAGGAACTTCCCGTGCCGGTGATCACTGTGTCTGGTTTTGTTCTTTTGAAAGTGATTGCCTATCTTGAACGCAAGGCGCGCAATGACGCGAAGCGCCGGGATGACGCCAGGGATATTGAGTACTGGCTTCACAATTATGCCGGCGGCATTAAAGATGACCGGCGCTTTGATTTGGCCGGAAAGCCTGGCTTGGTCCATGAGGACTATGAGACCGCCGGGGCCGCATTGCTTGGCAGGGAGGTCCGCGCGCTCGCGTCCTCGGATGCCGCGGCCTACGTGGAGCGGTTATTGAAGGAATCCGAGGACCCGGATTCGCCGTTTATGGATGCTTTGGCCGCAGGTTTTCTTGAGGAGAGCGCCGATAAAAAGAGAGCGGAGGGCCGTGCTCTATTGGCCGCTTTCAAAAAAGGTTTTCAATCAGAGAGACCTTGATATTTTAATAAGAAAATTTAAGCCAGGTAGAAGGATTTGCCGTCGAGGCAGTGCACGGTTTCATGAACGCCTTCGGGAGACGCGTCAACCGTGATGAAGTGGTAAAAGCGTTGAAGGGGGGACGGGTACAACGGCGAACCGCCGCCGCCGGAGAGGACATAGCGCACGCCCTGATATTCGGAAATGCCGAAACCGTGGACATGGCCCATGTAGACCCGCGCAACACGGCAGTCGGACATGAGGTTGACGAAATCCTCGCTGCCTTTGATGAAGCCGCCGCGCCCCCAGGGCAGAAGGGATTTAACCTGCATCGGCGGAATATGGATGAAAACGATTTTCGTCAGCGTCGTGTTTAAAGCGCGGTTGAGCCATTCAATTTGCGCGGCATTGACGCCGCCGGCCGTGGTGTCCACGAAGATGAAGCGACAGAGTCCGCGGTCGAAATAATGATTGGCCGGAGCGAGCAGTTCTTCGTAAAGCGCGGCGTCCGCCACGCCGTGGGGGTAGCGGCGGTCATGGTTGCCAAGAACGCTCAGGTACGGAGCGGACGGCTTGAGCGAAGACAGTTTTTCGAAAAAATTTCCATAGTGTTGTTCGGTGCCGCAACTGACCATGTCTCCTAACTGAACGGAAAATTCAATGCGTTCTTTCTGAATGTTGCGGATTAATGTTTTTGCTACGCCGGGACGCCCCCAGAGAAGCCGGGAAAAAAGAAACCGGCCCGGTTCCGTATCACCGATGACCGCGAAACGCGCGCCGCCCTCGGCGCAGGCGGGAACGCTTTGGAGTTTGCCGAGTTGATTTTTCAGGTTCCAAGATTTGGCCGTTTGGTAGAGACGCTTTGAAATTAAAATTTGAGGCAAACGCGTCTTCGTATCATAAAGACACGTTGCGCCATTGACCGGAGTCCAGGATTTCCCACCGTTGGCTCCCCACGGATACGGCCACGCTAAAACTCCCGTTATTGCCGACATGATTGTCCGACTCAAGGCAGACATAATAAGTTTATCTCGCTTTTTGAGTTTTGCGCAAGGGGGGTCTATTTTGAAGCTGAAACAGTTAAACTATATTGGAACACATGCCTTTCGATCTGATACGCAAGCTCTTCGGCACTAAAAGCGAGCGCGACATCAAGCAAATTCTGCCCTTGGTGGAGCAAATTAACGCTTTAGAGCCGTCCATCGCTGAGCTTTCCCAAAACGACTTTCCCAAGAAAACTCAAGAGCTTAAAGAACGTATCCAGCAAGGCGCTAAACTCGACGACATTTTGCCTGAGGCTTTCGCTTTGGCGCGCGAAGCGGCCAAGCGCACGATGAATATGCGCCATTTTGACGTGCAATTGATCGGCGGCGTCGTGCTTCATAAAGGCAATATCGCGGAGATGCGAACCGGCGAAGGGAAAACCTTGGTCGCCACCCTGCCCGCTTATCTGAACGCATTAACCGGGCGGGGCGTGCATATCGTGACGGTCAACGATTATCTGGCCAAACGCGACCGGTTTTGGATGGGCCCGATTTTCGAGAGTTTGGGCCTGACCGTGGGCTTCGTTCAGCACGACATGAAAAACGCGGACCGGCGTTCGGCTTACGCCGCGGACATCACTTACGTGACCAATAACGAAATCGGTTTTGATTATTTGCGGGATAATATGGTCACCAGGAAAGAAGAGCGATGCCTGCGCGGTTTTTATTACGCCGTCATCGACGAAGTGGATTCCATCTTGGTCGACGAGGCGCGCACCCCGCTGATTATTTCCGGGCCGGCCGAGGAGTCGACGGAAAAATACCACATCGCCAACCGCCTGATCCCGCATTTGAAAGTTCGCGCCATCACCGAAGGCGAGGAGATCAAGGCCAAGTACGAAGGCACGTCCTTGGAAACGGGGTACGACGCGGTCGTGGATGAGAAAAACAACAACGCGTCATTGACCGAAGACGGCGTGCGCCATGCGGAGAAACTCTTGGGCCTGTCCAATATTTACGACGACGTGCGGGCCGAATGGCCGCACCATATCACCCAGGCTCTGCGGGCGCATCATCTCTACAAGCGCGACGTTCAGTACGTGGTTAAAGACGGCGAAGTGCTGATCGTGGATGAATTCACCGGGCGCTTGATGCCGGGGCGGCGCTGGTCGGACGGCCTGCACCAGGCCATCGAATCCAAGGAGAATCTGCGGATCAAGGAAGAAAACCAGACCTTGGCCACCATCACGTTTCAGAACTTTTTCAAGCTTTATGAAAAACGCTCCGGCATGACGGGCACGGCCATGACCGAGGTGCGGGAATTCTGGGAAATTTACAAATTGGACGTCGTGGAAATCCCCACCAATAAAAGCATGATCCGCGCCGATGAGGCGGATCAGGTCTACCGGACGGAGCGCGAAAAATTCGGCGCCATCATCACGGAAATCGAGCGCTGCTGGAAAAAAGGCCAGCCGGTCTTAGTCGGCACCCGTTCCATTGAAAAATCCGAGAAACTCTCCGCCATGCTTCATCGCAAGGGCATTCCGCATCAGGTATTGAACGCCAAGTATCATGAAATGGAGGCTCAAATCATCGCCCAGGCGGGCAAAAAAGCGGGCGTTACCATCGCCACGAATATGGCCGGACGGGGCACGGACATTGTTTTGGGAGGCAATCCGCCCGATGCCTCGGAACATGATGAGGTCCTGAAAGCCGGCGGCCTGCGCATTATCGGTTCCGAGCGCCATGAATCCCGCCGCATCGACAATCAGCTGCGTGGCCGCTCCGGGCGCCAAGGCGATTCAGGCTCTTCTATTTTTTACGTGGCGTTAGATGATGAGCTCATGCGCCTCTTCGGCTCCGAGCGCATTTCCGGCCTTTTGCAGAAGCTGGGCATGGAAGAAGGCGAAGTCATCGAGCACCCTTGGGTCAGTAAAGCCATCGAGAACGCGCAGCGCAAAGTCGAGCTTTATCATTTTGACGTTCGCAAGCAATTGTTGGAATACGACAATGTCATGAACCGGCAGCGAGAAGCCGTGTACGCGCTCAGGAATGCGATTTTGGACGGGGAAAATATCCGGCCCCGCATTCAGGTCATGATCGATGAATCGCTCGAGGAGCGCGAATTGTTGTGGTGCCCGCCGAAAGAGCATTATGAAAAGTGGAGCCGGGAGCCGATGCAGCAATGGTTTAAGGCCACCTTCGGGGTTGATTTGGATCTCGATCAGGTCACAAAATCCGGCGAGCCTTTAACGGAAATCATGCGCCGGAGCGTGCGGGAAGTTTATGAGCGCCGCAGCGGACTTTTTAAGGACGAGGGCCTTGATTTCGGCGAGATTGAGCGCCAGGTTTTGCTTCAGGTGATTGATTTGGCCTGGAAGGATCATTTGCATCAGCTCGACCATTTAAAGCAAGGCATCGGTTTGCGGGCTTACGCGCAGAAAGACCCCAGGATCGAGTATCAAAAAGAGTCCTTCGCGTTGTTCGAGAGCATGATGGGTAGAATCCGTGAGGAAACCATCGCTTTTCTCATGAGGCTGCCGACTCCGGCCGAGCAAAAAAGCGCCCAAGAACTTGAGGCGGCCGCTTCGCCGCCGGATGGGGCTGGGCGGCGTCCCAGACCCAAGGTCGCGGCTCCGGTCGCAGCGCCGTCTATGAAAACTATCGGCCGCAACGATCCTTGCCCCTGCGGAAGCGGCAAAAAGTACAAGCGCTGCTGCGGACGCGATGCTGCTTGATTGTTCATCAAAAAAATTAATCCGCTTCTGCTCTGCTCCCTGGCGTCGGGCGTTCTTTTTGCTTCGTGTTTTCCCAAGTTTAATTTCGGCCGGCTGACCGGCTGGTTTTGCCTGATCCCTCTTTTTTGGTCCTTATCCCGCGCCGGGAACGCACGCCAGGGGGCTTGGCTTGCTTTTGCGGCCGGCGTCTGTGGCAACCTCTTCATTTTTAATTGGATTCCCGTTACTCTGCGCGCCGGAGGCGCTCATTGGCCGGCAGCCTGGACTGCTTGGATTCTTTTGGCCGCGGTGATCGGTGTTTTTTGGGCGGGGTTCGGCTTCTGTATGAAAACGGCTGTTGAGCGCATAAAAAATTCCCTGGTTTTTGCGATGGCTGTGGGCGCGGCCTGGGTTGCTTTCGAATTTTTGCGTTTGGCGCCCGTTGTTTTCGGCGGATTTCCTTGGTGTTATTTGGGTTATGCCCTGATCCCCGTGCAGCCCTTGGCGCAGTTGGCTGAAATCGGCGGCGTGCCTTTGTTGGGATTCTTGATGGTTTTTACACAGGCCTTGATCTGGCGGGCTTTTTGCCGGCGGCAAACCAAGTTGATCGCCTTAGCCGCCCTGATCGTATCGCTGGCCGCAGGGTGGGGGGCCTGGCGTTTGCGGTCTTTGACTCGAGTTTTAAATAGAACCCTCGATGTCGCGGTAATCCAGGGCAATATTTATCAGTATGAAAAGTGGGATGACGGCCGAGCCGCTCATGTGACCGCCGTCTATCGCGAGATGACGCGAGAAGCCAACTCAACAAATCCTGATCTGATCGTTTATCCGGAATCCTTCTATCCTTATGCGCTTAGGATGGAATCTTCCGGCGCTTCTTTGCCGGCGTCCGACCGGATCGAATTTTTTAAGGACATCCCGATGAATAAAGGAACCGCTTATTTGGGCGGGTTGGTTCTTACCGATCACCGGCGTTTTTTTAACAGCGTGGTCTGTTTTCTGGATGGGGCCGAGTCCGGCATTTACAGCAAGGTGCGTCTTGTTCCCTTCGGCGAGTATTTGCCTTTTCGATGGGCGATCATGCCGGTTTTGCGTTTTTTCGTGAACGCCGAAGAAACCCCGGTGATCGTGACGACCGGAGAGGTTACGCCCGGACCAACACCCATGCCTATCGAAGTCCTGCCGGGCATCAAGGCGGGTTTTTCCGTTTGCTACGAAGCCGTTTTCCCGGTCATCGCCCGCGCCGCGCGCCGGCGCGGGGCCAAAGTCCTGGTTAATGTCACCAACGACGGCTGGTATCTCGACACAGCGGCCCCTCATCAGCATTTTCTGATGAATATCGCCCGGACCATTGAAACCAGACTGCCGTTGATTCGGGCGGCTAATACCGGGATTTCGGCCGTGATCAATCCCTTGGGGAAAGTGACGGCCAGGGCCGAGCTCAATACCAGGACGGTTCTCTCCGGATTCATTGAAGAATTGCCGCAGCCGTCGTTGTTGTGGGCGGAGAGTCAAACCGCTTTTCCATGGCTTTGCTTGTTCTTTACAGGCATCACCGTTGTTGCTAAACTTTCCAACCGTGGGAGGATAGGAAAATGAAGGAGGAACACAATGTCTAAAACCCTGATCTTGTCAGCGCTTTTGATCGCCGGCGTCGCTTTCGTTAATCCTGTTTCGGGACAACCGGAAGGCCAGCATGGAGAGTTGGGCCGTCGATTTGACGTTTCTCCTCGTCTTAATTTTCGTCCGCTGCGCGTGGCGCAGGCCGATCCGGCCGGTGACGCGCGCCCGGTGGCTCCGGCCGATGATTCCGAAGGCCCGGTAATCATGCCCGTTCAACCTGCTCCGGTGAGGCCTGTTCCCGCGGTGCCGGCCGATCAACCGGAGGCGCCGAAACCCAAAGAAATGATTCAAAAGTCCATCAAAATCGGTTTGGGCGTGGGCGCGGGTGTGGGCGTGGGCATGGGTGTTCTCGGCGGCGCTTTAGCGTATTCTGCGGCAGGCGCTGCCGGCTGGTCCACGGCCGCGGCCCTGACTGCAGGCATCGGCTTGGGCCTCGGTGTTGCCATCGGGTTTGTTGCGCTTGGTTTTCTGGTCGGTTCCATGGTCGGCCTTTTGAAGGTCGGCGAAACATTATTCCCGGATTAAGAAAACGTTAAGCGAAACTTAGCGGAGGAGGGGAAATGCGCGGACTCGCGTTGGTTCTGCTGTGTTCGTCTTTTTCCTGGGCTTCTTTAAGTATCGGCGAAGCTGAGCAAGCATACGCCCAATTAGACGAGGGCTTGATCCTGCCTGAGCTTGAGTCAACCCGTGAGCTTCGGGCTGCGGCCGACAGCCGCGACGATCTCCTCAGGGTCGCCCAAGACACCTCGCAGCCTTTAAACGTTCGTCTCGCCGCCATCTATGGTCTTCGCTACCATGTTGCGAGCGATCCGGCCACGCATGATCCTTTGCAACGATTGGCCCAGCGCGATTCAACGATGGAAGTCAGGATGATCAGTCTTCGAGTCCTCGGCTGGGCGGTCAACACTTACGACGATGTCCGGGATTTTTTGTTGGAACGAGCGGATGATGAGTACAATTTGGGCCCGAAGTTTGAAGCCGTCCGGGCGCTGGGCCAATTTCGATCGGCAGGCGTGGAACATGATGTGTATGATTTCCTCCTACGTGAAGTGCGCAACGCCGATCTCCCTATAAAGGTGGCCTGCGTGAAAAGCCTTTATTGGGCGGTTGTGGACGATTACCGTCCGGCGGCCGCTAAGGTTCGGGATTTGACCAAGGACTCCAATGTTCCCGTCCGTCAAGCAGCCGTGGAAACGTTGTCTAAAGACGCTTGGAAATTTGCGGCCTGGATTTGCCCTGATAATCCACAAGAATGCGCCCCCAGGCAGGTTTTACCCATGCCGGAGGAGCTTTCCCAGCAGCTTCCACCGGCCTTGCGTCCCCCTCAAACCCCAGGATTCGTTATTTCTCGCTAAAAGAAGCAATAAAACCGCTTTTTTCCTATTTTTAATATAGGACTAAAGTCCTATCCATGCATAGGACCTTTAGCTATATCAAAAAGGCCCTTTGGACCCTAGGTCATTTTTCCTTCTTGTGTTAGTATTTGTTCGAGGAGGGAAAGATGAAAAACCTCAGGAGAAACGTGAAGGGAGAGAAGACAGGGAATAACGCGGCTGTTTTGGAAAAAAATAGAAGCGCCCATTTTTTAATTGTTGCAGGGCTGTTCCTGTCATTTTTGTCTTTTTCTTTTGCCGAAGGCCCCGGCTCAGGAGCTCCGGAGCCTGATTGCCCCGCGGGCGCAGAACCTTTAGGCGACGGGCGATGCATGGCCGTGTCCCGTTCCGCAACCTATATTCAAATTACAAACCCCGCCAGCGGTGAATCGTACCGAGTTAATTTACCGCCCACCCCGGAAGGCAAACGCGTGGCCAATGTCGTCCCTATGGAGGACGGGCAGAGGGCGCAAGTGATTTATCGCAATACCGATGGAACGCTGGAAACCAGCCCGGCGTTCAGCATCGCCAGGGCGGTTGATCGCGGCACGGCTGATCCGGCCTTAAGGGGCACACCCGATGAGGTGGCCAGGGAAGGAAGCGTGGTTTATGACGGCGCCGGCGCTTCGGAGGGCAGCCCAAGTCCTGTTCGCCCGGCCATGTCCGGGGATGAAGTTTTACCTAGAAGCGCTTCCGCGGAAACGGCTGCTCCATCAGGCTCAGCTTCCACCAGCGCGGCGCCTGCTCCCAACGGAGAATCTGGCGGCGAAAGCGGCGAATCAGAAGGCGTTGATTGGGGCAATCACATTAAATGGGGCGCGATCGGCGCCGGCGTGGGATTGCTCGGAGCCTTTGGTTCGGCGGCGCTGGGCGCGACAGCAACATTTTTAGGCATCGGCCTGCCGATTTTAATCGGCCTCGGGGCTTTCGCCTTGATTTATGGACTCGGCGCCTCAGGCACATTGGACAAATTGGGCAAAGCGCTTGCCCCGATCCTGATCCTGGGCGGAGTCGGCGCTTTCATCGGCGGCTTGCTCGGCGTCGCCGGAGCCCTGGGCGGCGGATTGTTAGGCGGCGCTTTACTTGGCGGCGCCGTCGGCCTGGGCATCGGTCTGTTTTTCGGATTAATCGGATTGCTTAAAAATCTATAGAGAGGTGTGAGGAGATGTCGAAAAAATTCGCGTTCTTAAGTCTGATTGTGATGGTTGGTTTCGGCTTGACGGCTCATTTGGCCTATGCCGATACCCGCGAGGATACTTTGCGCGCTTCAGCCCGGGGTTCCGGCAGCGGCAGTCCCGGCGTGCCCAATGAAGAGGATCCGCTTTCTGTCGACGGTTCAACGACGTCGTCCACAGCGCCCGATGTGATGCCCAATCCTCCAACGCCTGATGGTGGAACGGACACCGCAGTACGTCAGGGAGATTTGATTTTTGACGGACGCGATCATGACGGCGACGGCGATCCATCCAATGATTACGGTTCGGCCGGCGCCGTTAGAGTCGCTGATGCCGGATCATCCGAGATTAATCCGGATATCCGCCCTCATTACGAAGCCACGCCCGTGACGCCGGAGCGTCCTGATCGAGCGTCGCCTCCGGCTGAGGAAGCGGAGTCTTCCGGGAGTTGGACGGACTTTTTCAAGAATAAAATGTTTTGGGCCGGCGTGGTCGGCGCGGGCGGGTATGTTGCCGCCTCTCTTATTGCGGGAAGCCCTGTCGTCGGTCTGATTGGACTGATCCCCGGTCTTGTTTTCGGTCTGGGCGCATTATGGGCCGATGCCATTGGCGCGGACATGATGTATCCCACCTGGATGACGTTGTTGACCGTTGGCTTGGGCCTGTTCGGCCTTTTTGGTCCGGGCGGCAGCATTATCGGCGCCATCGTGGGCGCTATCGTCGGCGCGGCGCTGGGCACCTTGCCCTATTTTGAGAAAATGGCCAAGAATAAGGAGCGAGAAAGTAGAGAAACACCGACCAATCCGCCGGCTGACGGCGGCAACACGGAAGGCGGAGAAAATCCTCCTGCGCCAGAATCGGTTTCTACGACGGCCTCAGCCGATGGACATACGGAACATACGCATCCTGAAGAGGAGAATGTCTCCTAAACAATAGATTCCCAACCGCGTACTCTCCCTCCCGCTCCTCGGGGCTTCTGCAAAGGACCCCGAGGAGTTTGTTTTTGGCTAAAATACACCCGTGGAAATTAAAGAGTTGTCCGAACGCCTGGATGCGTTAAGGAGGTTGCTTTGACGCGCCGGGGAAATCCGCTCGCCTGAAAACCCTCGAGGCCCAGGCTAATGATCCCGCTCTCTGGGCCGATACGCAGAAAGCCAAGGACGTCAACAAGGAAGTCTCGGATTTGCGCCGGCAATTGACGGATATGGAACGCATGGAGCGGCAGTTGCAGGATGTCAAAGCGCATTGGGACCTGGCCGCCGAGGCCGCAGATGAGCAAGAGCTCGGCGAAGCGCGGAAAGCCGGCGATTCGTTCGCCCGGCAAATCAGGGATTGGGAAATGCGCCTGAAACTCTCGGGCGAGAACGACAAGGCCAGCGCGATTCTATCCATTCATTCCGGCGCCGGAGGCACGGAAGCCTGCGACTGGGCGGATATGTTGTTTCGCATGTATAAAATGTGGGCCGCAAAAAAAGGCCTTGGGTTCACGATCACGTCTCTTCTGCCGGGCGAAGAAGTGGGGGTTAAAAGCGCGTCCGTTTTGGTTGAAGGCGAAAACGCCTACGGATTTTTAAAAGGGGAAACAGGCGTGCATCGTCTGGTGCGGGTCAGCCCTTTTGATTCGAATAAGCGCCGGCACACCTCCTTCGCCAGTTGCGACGTGCTGCCGGATATCGAAGATACGCATGATATCGAGGTTGCGGAAAGCGATATTAAAATGGATACATTTCGCGCGGGCGGACACGGCGGTCAAAACGTCAATAAGGTGGAAACCGCCGTGCGCCTGACGCATGTGCCCACGGGGATCGTGGTCGCCTGCCAGGTGGAGCGCTCGCAGTTTAAGAACCGTTCGATGGCCATGAAAATGCTCAAGGCCAAGCTTTATGAAATCGAGATGGACAAAAAACGCTCCGAGGCGGAGCGCCATTACACGGAGAAAGGCGATATCGGCTGGGGAAATCAAATCCGTTCCTACGTGTTCATGCCTTATCAAATGGTCAAGGACTTGAGAACCGGAGTGGAAACTTCGGATATTGAGGGCGTGATGAACGGCGATCTCGATGCTTTGATCGAGGGATTTTTGACGTATTTGATCGAGAAGAAACCTAAAATGCCGTGGAAAAGAGAAGAGATCAAGGATTGAGGTTATTGTGAAAATCGATGAGGCGAAGCGGGAAAAAATAAATTTATTGCAAAAGGCCGGCCGGCCGATTTACCCGGCGCGTTCCGAGCGCGTCAACATTTGCCTTGACGTCAAAAACAGCCTCAATGGGTTGGGCCCCGGAGAGCGCAAGGAAGAGAAAGTCTCCGTGGCCGGCCGGATTACTCAACTGCGCTTGATGGGGAAGTCCTGTTTTCTCCATATTGAGGACGGCTCCTCCAAACTTCAGGTTTATTTGCGCGCCGATGACGCCGGCGTCGAATACCCGCTTTTTGTCGACAGCGTGGAGGCGGGAGATTTTATTTCTATTGCGGGTTTTCCGTTTAAGACAAAAACAGGAGAACCCAGCGTGCATGCCGAGTCCTGGGCCTTGTTGTCGAAAACGCTGCTGCCGTTGCCCGAGAAATGGCATGGATTGAAGGATACCGAGGCGCGTTACCGCCAGCGCCACCTTGATTTAATTTCGAACCGCGAGGTGCGCGAGACGTTCCGCAAGCGTTCCGCCGTGGTCAGCGCGTTTCGCAGCGTGCTCGATGGACGCGGTTTTTTGGAGGTTGAAA
This sequence comes from Elusimicrobiota bacterium, assembly GCA_016180815.1. Classification (NCBI taxonomy): domain Bacteria; kingdom Pseudomonadati; phylum Elusimicrobiota; species Elusimicrobiota bacterium. Next base: position 92,297 of record JACPAN010000010.1, on the reverse strand, counting down.
CCCCGATTTTTCAGCCCCAGGCCGGCGGGGCCGCGGCCAAGCCCTTCGTCACTTTTCACGAGGCTCTGGGCGTCGACCTTTATCTGCGCATCGCCACCGAACTTTATTTAAAAAGATTGATTGTGGGCGGCATCGAGCGGGTTTATGAAATCGGCAAGTGCTTTAGGAACGAAGGCATCGACACCAAGCATAATCCGGAGTTCACCATGCTTGAGGCTTATCAGTCTTACGCCGATTACAATGATATGGCTGATTTGATCGAGGAGTTGATCCGGAAATCGGCCGAAGCCTGCGGCTTGGCCGCTTCCATGACATTTGAACGGGCCAAGCTCCCTGAGGTTTGGAAACAGGTCGCGGGGGAGGAGTTGGAGCGTTTTCTGGCCGATCCCTATCATTTTGACCGGGAAAAAATCGAAGCTTGCGCCCGCAAGCTGGGCGTTCCTTATGACGGCAAAGCGCCGACGCACAAAATTTTCGATAGAATTTTGGATCATAAAATTTTGCCCTCGCTCGGCGATTATTGTTTTCTTTTCGATTACCCGACCGCGATCAGCCCGTTGGCTAAGAACATGCCGGGCAAGCCCGAATGGGTCGAACGTTTCGAGCTGTTCTATAAAGGATCGGAATTGGCCAATGCCTTCAGCGAACTAAACGACCCGGCCGAACAGCGGCGGCGCATGGAAGTTCAAGTTGAAAACCGCGATAAGGAAGGCGATGAGGAAGCTCCTCCGTTGGACGAAGATTTTATCGAGGCGTTGAGCCACGGCATGCCGCCGACCGGGGGTCTGGGGGTCGGCATCGACCGTTTGGTGATGACGCTCTTGGGCATCGAGTCGATCCGCGAGGTTATTTTGTTCCCGACCTTAAAACCTAAAACCGGAGGGCCCCAGCAATGACGCCCAATTCATTGACCCCGTCGCCCAACGGGACCCCGTCGAAATTTCCGTACATTTGGCTGGCCTGGAAAATTATTTTTTTCAAAGGCAACCCGACCATCCAGAAATTTTCCGTGGCCACGGCCATCGCGGCCATGGGCGTGGGCGTGGCCAGCCTGTTGGTGACCATCGGCGTCATCGACGGATTTCATCAGGAAGTTCAGAAACGTATCCTGGGCCTCTCTCCGCATGTGTTTGTGCGGTTGGATACGGACGCCGAAACCAGGGCCGGGGAGATCAAGGCGGTTCATGAGGTTTTGGGCGCTCGCGCCGGCCTGAGCCTCGCCCCTTTCGCCATCGGTCAAGCCATGGTTCGGACCCCGGCCGCGACCTTGGGCGTGGTGGTCAAGGCCGTGGATCCGGACGCCGAGGCTAAAGCGACGAATTTGCCCCAAAGCCTCAAACGGGGCCGGTGGTTTTCTTCGGAGCCGTCTCACCCCGTCGACGGGGTTCGTCCCGCCATCCCGCTTGTGATCGGCGGCGAGCTGGCGCAGACGCTAGCGGCCTCGCCGGGCAGCCGCGTGGCCCTGATCGCGTCGACCGGCGCCGATTCCTTGGTCGGCTTACCGAGGATTTTGGCCGGTGAAATTACCGGCGTCTTTGAATCCGGTTACTATGAATACGATTCGACCTTGGCGTATATGCCTCTTGACCGGGCCAAAGAGCTTTGGGCTTCGCAGGATGACGTCAACGCTCTTTTTTGGCTCGGCTTAAGAAGCCGCGATCCCGATGACGCGGAAACCATCGCGGGCGATTTAAGCCGTCAATTGGCCGCGCGCGACCGGGTGTCGCAAGTGTTGACCTGGGGGCAGATGAACAAAAGCCTGTTCGCGGCGCTCAAGCTCGAAAAATTGATGCTGACGCTCGTTCTTTCTCTGATCATTTTCGTGGCTTCGATCACGGTGACGAGCAATTTGATCATGCTGTCCGCGCAGAAAACGAAAATGGTGGGTTCCTTGCGCAGCCTGGGAATCACTCAAAAAGAGCTGGCCCGTTTGATGCTGGCCGTGGGCGGCACGCTGGGCTTTTTGGGCGTGCTGGCCGGGCTGGCGATTTCCTGCCCCGTTATTTTTATTATTTTGAAATCCGGCTGGATCCGGCTGCCGCCGGAAGTCTACATGCTGGAGCATTTCCCGGTCGCTCTTGATTTGTGGGATATTTTGGGCGTGTCCGCGTTCACTTGGGTGATGAGCTTGTTGGCGAGCGCCCTGCCCGCCTATCGAACCGCGCGTTTGGATCCGAGCCAGATTTTGAGGTATGGATAATCAAAAAATCATCGAAGCCGTCGGGCTGACGAAAAATTTCCGGCAGCCCAACGGAGAAGCCGTTCCTGTTCTGCTAGGCGTTGATCTGGAAGTCGCCGCCGGCGAAATGGTGGCGATCATGGGCCCCAGCGGTTCCGGAAAATCCACGCTGCTGCATATTCTGGGGCTGATGGCCAAGCCGGATGAGGGGCGGCTGCGTTTGCTTGGCCGCGACGCCGCGTTGTTGACCGAACAAGAACGCGACCGGCTGCGCCGGCGCGCCATCGGATTTCTTTTTCAATTCAACAGTTTGCTGGAAGAATTGACGCTCAGGGAAAATTTGACCCTGACTTCACGGGTGAGATCGCCCGAACAAAGCGAACGTCGGGCGGCTCTCGAAATCGAGCGCTTGGCCGAAGCCTTGGGCTTGACTAAACGTCTGGGCGCTTATCCGCGGGACCTGTCGGTCGGCGAATGCTGCCGCGGAAATTTGATCCGTTCCCTGCTCGGATCCCCGGAATTGATTTTTGCCGATGAGCCGACGGGGAATCTCGACGCTAAAAATGCTAAAAATTTGATTGAAGAATTTTTGGGGCTGTTGGGGCGCGCTCACGCAGGGCCGCTCGCGCCGCCGGCCATCGTGTTGGCGACGCATAACGGCGACGTGGCGTCCCAGGCCGATAGAATCTTGGTGTTGTCGGAGGGCCGATTGTGTCTAAAGAGCGAAACAAACGCTCTTTGAAACAAGAGCCTCAGCATAAAAATCTGTCCAAAGGGCAGGGGGGAAGGTTCAATCATATGGGCAAAATCTATATCGACGGCAAATGGGTCGAGCGCGAACAAGCGAAAGTTTCGGTTTTCGACCATGGCCTGCTTTACGGTGACGGGATTTTCGAAGGCATCCGCGCCTACGGCGGCCGGGTGTTTAGGCTCGCTGAGCACGTTGAGCGGCTTTACGCCAGCGCCAAGGGCATCCTCCTTAATATTCCGGAATCTCCCGAGCAGATGGAGAAATTGATCCTTCAATCGGTACGGATCAATAATTTGAAAGACGCTTATGTCCGCGTCGTGATCACCCGGGGCTTCGGCGATCTGGGGTTGGACATGAGGAAATGCAAAAAACCGACGGTCATCGTGATCGCGGACACGATCGAGCTTTATCCCGAATTCGTTTATGAGCAAGGCATCAGGCTGATCACCAGCTCCTTGCGGCGCACCCCTGTGGAATGCCTGTCGCCCAGCGTCAAATCCTTGAACTATTTGAATAATATTTTGGCCCGCGCCGAGGCCGCCCGCGCCGACGCGCAGGAGGCGATTTTGCTCAACATGCAGGGTTATGTCGCCGAATGTTCCGGGGACAATATTTTTTATTTGAAGAAAGGGCGGGTTGTCACGCCGCCGGTTTCCGCCGGCATTCTCCCCGGCGTGACCAGGCAGGTTGTCATGGAACTTTTGAAAGAACAATTGCGCGTGCCGTTGATGGAGAATTTATTTACGACCTTTGATCTTTACCAGGCTGAAGAAGCGTTCATCACCGGAACCGGGGCCGAAATCATCGGCGTGTCCGAGATTGACGGACGCAAAATCGGCGCCGGCAAGCCGGGCAAGTTTACCCGCGAGGTGGAAAAACTTTTCCGGCAAGTCACGGCCGGCACCGGCACGCCCGTCTACGAAAATCATCCGGTTCTAAGATAACGGATGGCTCTTTGCGAGTCTTGCGGTCAAAACCCGGCCAGCGTTTTTTTTAAAGCGGTCGTCGATGATAAGACGACGAAGATGAGTTTATGCGAAGAATGCGCGCGCGAGCGGGGCATCCTGGCGCAGGACTGGAGTTTTCCCGGATTGGTCAAAGGAGCCTTCTCGCTTTCCGATGTCATCGGCAGCTTGACCTCATCGGCCCAAGAGGAGTTGGTCAAATCGTTTAAAACCGCGGCCAAACCCAAGGAATTGCGTTGCCCGCAGTGCGCGACCACGTACGCCGGCTTCAAAGCAAACGGTTTCGTGGGTTGCGCCGTCTGTTACGAGACGTTCTACTCTTCCATGCGCGAGATCATCAAGAGAATCCATGGCTCCGCCGTGCACGTCGGCTCGCGCTATGCTTCGGGCAAACCGTCCAATGAGCCCGGAGCCGGTGGAGCTCATTGGGTCCGCGAGAATCCCAGGCAGGAACTGGCCCGGCTCAAGAAAGAGCTTGAGGCGGCGTTGCAGAAAGAGGCTTATGAGCAAGCCGTGGTCCTAAGGGATAGGATCAGAGCCCTTGGGTTCGAATAGCTCGGCGATGTTTCAATTGAGCAATCTGCTCAAGAATTCCATCGGTTGGCTGGATTCTTCCGGTCAACTGAGCGATTTTGTTTTGTCATCGCGCGTCCGTTTGGCCAGAAATTTGGCCAATGGGCGATTCCCTCCGGCCGCTGGCGCCAAGGAGCTTCGCCTGGTCATAGATCATGCGTTTCGCGTCGCCAGGAAGACGAAAGAGTTGTCCAAAGCAGCCTACGTTCGTCTTGAAGATTTAGATAAGGTCGACCAGCATTTTTTAGTTGAGCGGCATTTGGTGAGCGCCGATCTTTTGCATCGGCCCCAGAGCAGCGCCGTCATCATCGGCGATCGGGAATTATTGAGCGTGATGGTCAACGAAGAGGATCACCTGCGGATCCAGACCTTGGTGCCGGGGCTTGATTTGAGGGGCGCTTTAGAGACGGCGGCGGGCCTTGACCGCGCTTTGGGCGCGGAGTTGCCTTACGCTTTCCATAATGAGTTCGGCTATTTGACGAGCTGCCCCACGAACGTCGGCACCGGGCTTCGCGCCAGCTGCCTCGTCCATTTGCCCGGGCTCGTCCAGAGCCAGGCCATCGCGCCGGTCTTTCAGGAACTTTCGCGCGTGGGCCTCGTGGTCCGGGGTTTTTATGGCGAAGGCTCGCAGGTTTACGGCGATCTTTTTCAAATTTCCAACGCGACATCCATCGGCAAAAGCGAAGGCGAGTTGACGCAGACCATCGAGAATATTTTAAAAAACGTCATCGCTCACGAGGCCCAGATGCGCGAAAAACTTTTAAAGGGCGCGGCCCGGGTGAAAACCACGGATCGCATCTGGCGGGCGTACGCGAAGCTTGCCTATTCCCGCTTGATTTCTTATGAAGAGACGATGCAGGAGCTTTCGTTGTTGCGCATGGGCTTAGCGGCGCGCTTCGATATCGATCACGTGTCCATGGCCAAGGTGAACGAACTGATTATCCTGACTCAGCCGGCTCATATTCAGATGCAGGCCGGACGCGAGATCAGAGCGCAAGAGCGGGATGAGCGCCGGGCGGCGTTGATCCGGCAGGGCATTGTGGGGCGAATGTGAGAAAAATCTCGTGGCATTGTAGTAGGATATCTGTAATAATTAAAATAAGGTGAACAATTATGGCGATGTTCTATAACAGGTTTTCAGAACGAGCGCAGCGAGCCATTCTGATCGCCCAGGAAGAGGCCAAGCGCCTGAATCACGATTATGTGGGGACCGAGCATATTTTGCTCGGACTGGTCGCGTTAAATGAAGGCGTCGCCGCCCAGGTGCTGGCGAATCTCGGCGTGGATTCCAAGCGCGTGCGCGCGGAAATCGAAAAAATCGTGGGTACCGGGGACAATATCATGCAGTTGGGGGAAATTCCGTTTACCCCCAGGGCGAAAAAAGTTTTGGAATTGGCCGTGGAGGAAGCCCAAAAGATGGGCCATACCTATGTCGGCACCGAACACATCCTCCTCGGCTTGATCCGCGAGGAAGAAGGCGTGGCCGCGCGGGTGCTTGAAAATCTGGGCGTGCGTTTGGAAGTCGTGCGTGAAGAGGTGTTGAATCTTTTAGGCGGCATGGAGGGCAAGGAGTCCCAACCCGGAGCCCCCCATCATGCGGCGGCTCCGTCAAAATCGCGCTCAAAAACCCCGACGCTCGATGAATTCGGCAGGGATTTGACGCAATTGGCCCGCGAGCAAAAACTTGACCCCGTCATCGGCCGTCAGAACGAAATCGAACGTGTCATTCAAATTCTTTCCCGCCGCACAAAAAATAACCCGGTTCTCATCGGTGAGCCCGGCGTCGGTAAAACGGCCATCGTCGAGGGCTTGGCCCAGAAAATCGTCTCCAGCGACGTGCCGGAAATGCTGGCCAATAAGCGGGTCGTGACCATGGATTTAGCCGCGGTCGTCGCCGGCACGAAGTATCGCGGCGAATTCGAGCAGCGCTTAAAGAACATCATTGATGAGATTCGCCGCGCAAAAAATCAAGTCATTTTGTTCGTTGATGAGCTTCATACCGTCATCGGCGCCGGAGCCGCGGAAGGGGCCATCGACGCCGCCAATATTTTAAAGCCGCCCTTGGCGCGCGGGGAGCTTCAATGCATCGGGGCCACGACCCTCGATGAATACCGGCGCTATATCGAGCATGATTCAGCCTTGGAACGGCGGTTTCAGCCGGTCACCGTTGATCCTCCTTCCATCGAAGAGGCGATTCAGATTTTGATGGGCCTTAAGGACCGTTATGAGCAGCATCACAGGGTCAAGTATGAAGACGAGGCCATTCGTCAAGCGGCTGTTTTGTCCGAGCGTTATATTACGGACCGGCATTTGCCGGATAAAGCCATCGATCTTTTGGATGAAGCGGGTTCACGGGCGCGTCTGGCCACAAGCCAGCTCCCGGCTCCTATCAAGGATAAAGAAACCGAGCTCAATACCATCATGGAGTCGAAGAACCAAGCCATTTCACAGCAGGATTACGAAAAAGCCGCGAAACTGCGCGACAAAGAACGTGAATTCAGAAAAATGATCGAAGACATGAAAAAGAAATGGAAAGCCACTAAAGATGCCGAGAGTCCGGTGGTGACGGCCGAAGATATCGCCAATGTCGTGGCCAAATGGACCGGCATTCCGGTGACGCGGTTAACCGAATCCGAACAGGAAAAACTCATCCATATGGAAGATGAGATGCATAAGCGGGTCATCGGCCAACATGAAGCCATCAAAGCGATTTCTCAGGCCATCCGCAGGAGTCGAACCGGTTTGAAAGACCCCAAGAAACCGATCGGCACGTTCGTTTTTTTGGGTCCGACCGGCGTGGGTAAAACAGAATTGGCGCGGGCCTTGGCCGAATTTTTATTCAGCAACGAAGAACACATGATCCGAATCGACATGTCGGAATACATGGAAAAATTCAACGTTTCGCGCCTGATCGGGGCGCCTCCCGGTTATGTGGGGTACGAAGAGGGCGGACAACTGACCGAAGCCGTTAGGCGTAGGCCTTATTCGGTCGTGCTGCTTGATGAAATTGAAAAAGCGCATCCGGATGTCTTTAATATTCTTCTTCAAATCATGGACGAGGGATCGCTGACCGACAGCCTCGGTCATAAGGTCAGCTTCAAAAATACGGTTTTGATCATGACCTCGAATGTCGGAGCGCGCATGATTTCCCGCGGCAAGGCTCTGGGCTTCGTCACCGATGAAGAGGTCGCGGCTCAGAAAGATTACGCGAAAATGAAAGATACCGTGTTGGAGGAGTTGAAGCGCGTCTTCAACCCGGAATTTTTAAACAGAATCGACGAGTTGATCGTCTTTCATCCGCTTAATCAAGAGCATACAAGGAAGATTTTGGACCTGATGCTGGCTAAGGTCGGCAAAAAACTCAAGGATCAGGGATTGACCGTTGACTTGACCGAGGACGCCAAAGGCTTCCTGACGGAAATGGGGTTTGATCCCAATTACGGCGCGCGGCCTCTGCAGCGGACGATTCAGAAATATTTGGAGGATCCTCTGGCCGAGGAGATGCTTTCCAAAAAATTCCCCAAACCGACGACGGTTTACGTCGATTACGACGAATCCAATAAAAAATTGCTCTTTTCGCTTGAACCTTTCCCGGCCAAAGTCAAAGCCGGCAAATAGCCGGATCGAAGTCGTCTCTTGAATCTCATCGGTTTAGCTCTTTGGTTTCCCGGGGTTTTATCGGCCACGCCTTCGCGACCGGCGCTTCCTCAAAATTTTCTCCCGGTCCCCATCATCAGGCAGGCCAATACATATAGCTGCGGAGCCGCAGCTTTGGCGGCGGTGTTGCACTATTGGCAGGTTTTCGACGGACCGGAAACCCATCTTTATGAACGCCTTGAGACAACGCCGAACGATGGGACGGAACCTTCCAGGATCGTGAAAGTCGCGCGCGAATTCGGCCTCAAGGCGGCATGGAAACACCGTTTGAATCTTGAAGCAATTGAGTCGGCTCTTAAAAAAGGGGAAACCGTAATCCTGGATATCCAGGCTTGGCGGGATGAAGCGTCAGAGCCGGTTCCTTGGAAAGATACTTGGGAAGACGGGCATTACGTCGTTTTGATCGCGATGGATCAAGACAATGTTTATGTGATGGACCCGGCCGTGGCCTCGGGCTACGGATACATGCCCAAACAGGAGCTAATGGATCGATGGCATGATTACGAAGATCGCGGCGGCATGGTGCGGCGATATCATCACCTGGCGATTTTCATCCGCGGAAAAAATTCTCTCAAGGGTTTCCCGACGCCCTTGACCCGCTTACAATAGCGCAGGTAGGTCGTATTTAATATCATCACCATTCACTATTCTTATGCGTAAATTTCAAAACTTTCGCGCGCCGTTTTTTATTGGTTTTGCGATCTTTTCCGGCCTGATTTTTTCCGGTCGCGGGGGATCGGCCCAATCGCTCGACCTTAAGCCTCCAGAGGCGGCCCCCGTCTCGCCGATCGAACCCGAAACGCCGGTCGGGCCGGATTCGGAAAAAAAAGAGGCTTCCGAGGAGATGAATTTTGAGACCCTGATTATTCAGGAAGTCAAAATTCAAGGCATTCAGAACATCAAAGAGTCCCTGGTCCGTTCTCAGATCAAAACAAGAAAAGGGGAAGTTTTCGATTCCATCGAGGCCAGGTCGGATATCAAAAGGCTCATGGGCCTGGGCCCGTTTTCATCGGCCGACGCCGCGGTCTCGACGATTACGATCAAGGAGAAAATCTATTTAAGCGTGGCGTTCCAGGTGACGGAGAAGCCCAAAGTCAAGAAGGTTCACATTCTTGGAGCTAAAAAGGTGTCTAAAGGAACGATCAAGGACATCCTTTCACCGGCGCGCACTGATGATTCATCGCGCACGGATGCCCCGGAAGGGCTTTCGGGAAGAAAGGCCGGCGAATTTCGCGTGGAAATCGCCGAGGGGGCTTTCTTCGATGAGGCCAAACTGAGCGAGACATTGGCCAAAATTCATGATAAATACCGTGAAAAAGCCGTTTTCGACACGGAAATCGAAGTCGAGAAAAAGCTCGATGAGAAATTAAACAAGATCGAATTGACGCTTAAGATTAAGGAAGGCCGCAAGGCGCGCGTGGCTAAAATTGAGCTCGCTGGTTTTGAGAGCTACCCTATCAAAAAAATAACAAAAACGATCAAGATCAAAAAAGGCAAGCCGTTCGACGCAAAAAAAACAAAAACCGGTTTTGAAAAATTAAACAGTTTGTACAAAGAAGAAGGTTGGCTTGATTTCATCGTGACCGTCACCACCCGGACCGCGACTGATGAGGAGCGCGATGCGGTCAAGCGCCGTTGGAAACCCGATGAGCTTCCCTTGGTCTTAAATTACGCCGCCGCCGAGGGCCGGCGCCACTTTTTACTGGGCTACGGATTCACCGGTTTTGAAACCATGACGGAGCAGGAACTGCGCAAGCTGGCGAATCTTCCGGCCGGCAAGGTGCTCAAAGAATCCGCTTTAAGGGAGGCGGAAATGGCCATCCTTAGCGCTTATCGGGATCGCGGGCGGCTGTTCGCTTCGCTCCAAATCGATAAGGAATGGAAAAAAGATCCGGACGGCGTTATCTTGACGTTCAAAATCGACGAGCGCCAGTTGGTTTACATCGCCAATATCTATGTGGAAGGCCTCTTGAAGACCAAACCTCATGTGATCCGCCGCGAGATTTTGCTCAAAGAAGGCGATTTGTTCAGCTGGAAAAGGCTGCTTCGCTCCACGGACAAGATTTACAACCTGGGCTTTATCGAGGACGTCCGCCCGGATTATGACGCGACGCCCAATCCCGATTACGTTGATTTGATCTTCGACGTTAAAGAGGGGCGCCCGGGCATGCTGACCGCAGGCGCCGGCTTCTCGTCCGTCGACGGGGTGGTGGGCACGATTTCTCTTCAGCATTTGAACCTTTTGGGACGGGCGCAAAATATGAATTTGTCCACTGAATTCGGCAAGCGGCGTCAAAGCTATGACGTGACCTGGAAAACGCCGTGGACGTTCGACCGGCGCATGTCCACGTCCCTATCGCTTTTTAATACCAACCGGCACCTTCAGTTCGCTTCGGATACTACCGGTTTTAAGAGGCGCTCCAAGGGCGGCAGCGTTTTTTTTGCTCCCCGTTTCGAGGAGGATAAATGGATTCTGGGCGCCGGGTATACGCTTCAGGAAGACGAAATTTATGATGTTTTGCCCGTTTATAAAGTCGATATTCCTGAAACCGTCACCCGCCGTTCCGCGATCAACACCAGAATTACACGCGACACCAGGGATTTTGTCTGGGATCCCAAGCGCGGCATGGAGCATACGCTTTCCGCCGAGTTTGTGGGCGGCCCTGCGGGCGGGGATGTTCATTTCGTTAAACCCACGCTCACGCATTCGTTTCATATCCCGACGTTTTCGATCGGACGCCACACTTTTGTTTTGTCGAATGCTCTGCGCTGGGGCATGGTCAAGGAATACCGCACTTCCAACCCGGTGCCTGTCTCGGACCGGTTTTTCGTCGGGGGCGCGGAAACGGTCAGGGGCTATACGTATACCGGCCAAATCGGACCGATTCAAGGCGGCAAAGTTTTCGGCGTGGCCAATATCGAATACAAAATGCCGATCGTCATGGAAGGGCGTTTCACCATCATCCAGTTCGCCTTGTTCACGGATATCGGCGGCGCTTGGAGGGGAACAAGGGATGTTAATTTGAAATTTGGGCGAGAATTAGACAAATTGAAGACAGGGGTTGGTTTCGGCCTGCGCTTTAAGACCCCGGCTTTCCCGGTGCGTCTGGACTGGGGTTGGGGCCTTCATCATCAGCCCGGCGAATCCATCAGCCAGTTTTACTTCACAATTGGTAGCATACTCTAAATGAGGGAGAAAGCCCTTCTATTCGTTTTGGCTGTTTTGCTCATGGCCGGCGTTGCCCCGGCCGGCGCTGTTTCCGTTTCCAAAGTCCAGGTTGCGCCGAGGCGCGGCGTGGTGATCGCAACCATTGACTTGGAGCGCATTTTTCAGGCTTATCCGGGCACCAAGAAAGCGAAGGAAGAGCTGGAAAAACTCATTCTTATCAAAGAAAACGAGATTGCGGGCAAACGGGCTGAGATTTTCAGGCTGACCGAGGAACTGGCGCGCTTAAAAACTCAATCGTCGTCGTCAAATTCCGCGCCGCCTCCGCCTTCCACTGCCACGCCGCAGTCAAGCACCGAGACATTGACCGGGGGAAGTACGGCGGCCATGGATTTGCCCGGGTTTAGCCAGCCGGAGCCTGCCGCACCCAACATCGATGCCGGCGCCGAGCAGGCCGCCGTCAATCAAAAGGAAGCCGAGTTGAAGACCAAAAAAGAGGAATTGCGCCGAATGGAGCGGGAAGCCGAAAAGAATTTGGAAGCGCTGGAGGAGGCCAAAACCAAGACGCTCTTGGCCAAGATTTATTTTGCCGTTCGGGAGCTGGCCGAGGAGAAAAATGTGGACGTCGTCGTGGACAAAAATGCTATTCTTTGGGGAGCATCTAAGCTCGATTTGACCGACGAACTCTTGCGCAAGCTCAAAAGCGCCATGATCGAGCGCGAATAGCGGCCTCCATGAATCACCCTCTCTTAAAAATTTTGGAAACAATCGGCCCAGCGACGCTGGAGGGCGACGCTCATTTTGAGGTGCGCGCCCCGGCGACGCTTAAGGACGCCGAAGCCTCGGATATCGCGCTGTTTTCCAGCGACCGGTACGCCGATGATTTGACTACGACGCGCGCCGGCGCCATCCTGGCCGCGGATAAGCTGCGTCCGTTGACCGAACATTTTCGCGGCCGCAAAATTTTTGTTCCCAATATCATGCTGGCTTGGGCCAAACTGCTCGCCCTTTGGGAGCGTTCCATGGCCGAGGCCGCCTGGGGCATCGACCCCGCGGCTCATGTGGCCAGAACCGTCCGATTGGGCAAAAACGTTTCGGTAGGGGCCCTGGCCGTGATTGAGGATCGCGTTGAGATCGGCGACGGCACGGTTATTCACCCGCAGTGCTTTATCGGCCGCGATGTGAGCATCGGCGCCCATTGCATCATTTATCCTCAGGCCGTCATCCGCGAACGCTGCAAAATCGGCGATCGCGCCATTATTCATTCCGGCGCGGTCATCGGATCGGATGGATTCGGTTTTGTGACTGTGGAAGGCCGCCATGAAAAAATTCCCCAAATCGGCACGGTGGAGATCGGCAATGACGTGGAGATCGGCGCCAATACGACCATCGACCGGGCTACGGTGGGCGCGACCAAAATCAACGACGGGTCGAAAATCGACAATCAGATTCAAATCGCCCATAACGTCGTCGTCGGGAAGGGCTGTCTCTTCGCGGCCCAAGTGGGCATTGCGGGCTCTTCATCGGTCGGCGATTATGTGGTGATGGGCGGGCAAGTGGGGGTCAGGGATCACGTCCGTATCGCCGGCGGCACGATGATCGGCGGGCAAGCCGGGATTATCAGCGACGTCAAGGAAAAGGATATTCTTTGGGGAACCCCGTCACGCAATCATCGCGAAGCGCTCAAACTCCAGGTTCTTTATAATAAACTTCCTGAAATTTATGAGTCCGTTAAGAAATTATTGAAAGCCGCCGGGCTCGACAATGACGACGGTAAAGTTAAAACCGGAGGCCGCCGTGGCAGTTGAGGCCCAAGGGTTCGCCAAGCAAGCCACCTTAAAGGATTCGGTCGCCGTTTCCGGCGTCGGCCTTCACAGCGGGACGAAAACGACGGTCGAACTGTCGCCCGCGCCTGCCGACACAGGGATTGTTTTTAAGTCCAAAGGCGTCAGCATTCCGGCGCTCGTCGAACACGTCATCGGCACCAGACGCGGAACGACGTTGGGCGTCGGGGACGTCGCCGTCCACACGGTCGAGCATTTGCTCAGCGCCTTTCGGGGATTGGGCGTGGACAATGCGTTTGTGGATGTGGACGGCGAAGAAATCCCGGCTATGGATGGTTCGGCTTGGGCCTATATCGAGGCCATCGGCAAGGCGGGCGTCAAGATTCAGGAGAACGCCGTCCGTCCCATCCTGGAATACGCCCGCAAGGAGTCGTTCGTCGCCACGATCGGGCTCTCCAGCTACAAAGTGTTGCCGTGGGACGCTTTTAAGGTGAGCGTGAGCATCTCTTTTCCCGGAACATTGATCGGCGTTCAGGAGTTGGAACATTGCGCCAACGGTTCGTATCCCTCGGAAATCGGGCGGGCCAGGACGTTTTGCCTCGAGTCCGAGGTGGATGAATTGCGCCGGGCGGGCTTGGCCAAGGGGGGGAGCCTCGACAACACCATTGTCGTCGGCTCTCAGGCGGTGAAAGTCAACGAGCCCTTGCGCTACAAGGATGAATTCGTCCGCCATAAAATTTTGGATTTCTTCGGAGATATCAGCCTGATCGGACCGGGCGAATACCGTTTCAGCTGTTTCGCCATGGCTCCCAGCCATAAATCCAACACCGAGTTTATTCGTAGACTCCGCGAACATCTCACGAGGAGGTTGCCATGACACCAACGACCGAGACGACGCCGTCCGCGGTTCGAGAGCTCAATATCCAGGCGATCCGCGAAGCCATCCCGCATCGCTGGCCATTTCTTCTGGTGGATCGAGTCAGGATTATTGAGGAAGGGAAAAAAGCCTACGGTTATAAATATGTGACGTTCAACGAAACGTTTTTCCAGGGGCATTTTCCCCAACGGCCCGTGATGCCGGGCGTGCTGATCGTCGAAGCCTTGGCTCAAACCGCCTGCGCCTTGATGCTGGGCGCGCCGCAGATGGCCGGAAAACTGGCGTATTTTATGGGCATCGAGCAGGCTAAATTCCGTCAGCCTGTTTTTCCGGGCTGCTACCTTGAGCTGCGCATCGACGTTTTGAGGGCCGGCTCGCGAGCCGGCAAAGCCAAGGGCGAGGCTTATATCGACGGGCAGCAACTCGCCTGCGAAGCGGAATTTACATTCGCCTTGGTCGACAAATAAACAATGACGGCAATGATTCATCCCACGGCCATCGTCCACCCCTCTGCTCGGATCGAACAAGGGGTCAGCATCGGGCCTTATGCCGTTATCGGTGAAGGCGTGACCGTGGGCGCGGGAACGTCCATCGGTTCGCATAGCGTCGTCGAGTTCGCGGCCATCGGCAAGAATTGCCGGATCAGCCCGCATGCCGTGGTGGGAACGCCCCCTCAGGATTTCAAATACAACAACGAGCCGACCAAGCTCATCATGGGTGACAACTGCGTGGTGCGCGAGTGCGTGACGTTGAACAGGGGGACCCTGGCGGACGGCGGCGACGGCGCGACGGTCATCGGAAACGACTGTTATTTCATGGCGTATTCGCATGTGGCTCATGACTGCATGGTCGGCAACGGCGCGGTTTTAGTCAATTGCGCGGCCTTGGCCGGGCATGTGACGCTGGGTGATTATGTGATGATCGGCGGATTAAGCGCGGTGCATCAATTCGTGCGCGTCGGAACCTTGGTGATGGTGGGCGGAGCCACCGGCGTCGAGCGCGACGCTCCTCCTTTTTCCATGATCGAGGGCAATCGCGGCAAGCTGATGGGGCTCAATATGGTCGGCTTGCGCCGTCGCGGATTCAATCGCGCGCAAGTATCGGCCATTCATAAAGCTTATGAAACTCTTTTCCATTCCGGGCGTCCGCTGGCGGACGCTTTGGTTCTTCTGGAACAAGGGAATCCCGGCCCTGAGCTTCACTCTTTGATCGATTTCCTAAAAGCCCCATCGAAGCGAGGCATCACCCGTCCGGAGAAAACGGCTCAGGCGGCTGAAGCCGTCGTTTCTTAGCGTTTCTTCTAAGAGTATGATCCTTGGCCTGATCGCCGGAGGCGGAATCTACCCCGTTCATTTGGCCCAACGGGCGCGCGCCCGGGGCGTCAAAGTGGTCACGGCCGCTTTAAAATCCATGACATCCCCGGACATGGAGAACAACTCGGACGCTTTTTTATGGGTCAGCCTCGGCGAGCTTTCTAAAATGCTGCGTTTTTTTCGAAACGAAGGCGTTCAAGGGGTGATTTTGGCGGGCAATGTGGATCATGCCCATGCCTTGGGCGCCAAGGAAAAACTTAAACTCATGCTCGATCCACGGGCGTTGAAAATGCTGGCTTCGCTCAACAATAGACGGGCCAATACGCTGTTGACCGCGATCATCGGTGAAATCGAAAAAGACGGCATGAAGGTGCTGCCTGCGTTTAGCTACCTTGAGCCGGATTTGTTGAAGCCCGGCCCGGCCGGCCGCCTGAAGCCGGACGCGAATCAACTCAAAGACATTGAGGGCGGTTTCACGTCCGCCAAAGAGTTGGCCCGGCTTGACATCGGCCTGACTTGCTGCGTGCGCAACGGGGTGGTTGTGGCTGCGGAGGCTTTGGAAGGGACGGATGAATGCATCCGGCGGGCGGGGGAAATTCTTCGCCGGCGAGGCGGGGGAGACAAGAAAAGTTTCACCATCGTCAAGGTCGCCAGGCCCGGCCAGGACCCCCGTTTCGACCTGCCTGTTTTGGGCGTCCAAACCATTAAAATCGCCCATGACGCCGGTGCCGTCTGCCTGGCGGCCGAATCCGGCTGGACCCTGATTATGGAAAAGGAAAAAACCCTGAGTTTGGCCGAGCGCCTGGGGATCGCTATTTACGGTATTTCGAAAGATTAATCATTAAACGCAGATGGTATAATTATTCAGGTTTTTATGGAGTCGAAAAGGGGCTCTTATCCTCCCTTTTTAATCAAAATACAGGACCTGAATATTGTCTGAAACACCCGGATCTTCATTGCTAAACAACGGGAAAGAATCTTCGTTGCGCTACGGGGTCATCGGCCTCGGACGCATGGGGACGCTACATCTTGAGGTCCTCAAAACCCTGACCCCAAAAGTTTGTGTGCGCGGCATTTCGGATACGGACGCTAAAAGAATCCGCCGGGCCAAGCACATTCATCCCGAAGCCCGCCATTTTTCCGATTACAAACAGATGCTCGGACATGTGGATGCCGTCAGCAAGATTCTTTGGGCCGGCCAGGGAACATCCACGCATTTGCATATCGGGCATATCGAGCGGTTCAACCCGACCATCGTTAAAGCCAAGGAACTCATTGCGCGGCCGCTGTTTATCGAGGTTGTCCGTTCAGGGCCCTATGAACCCAGAGTTCACGACATCGGGGTCATTCTGGATTTGATGATTCACGATCTCGATCTTATTTTGTGGATTCTTTCCGATCTTGACGTGCAGTTGGAGGAATACAGCGGCCAGGGGTTGTCTTTGATTTCGCCTCATGAAGACTTGGCCAAGGTTCGTTTGCGTTTCAAAGAGCGAAAGGCTGGGTATCCTGTGTTTGTTGATCTGACCGCCAACAGGCTTTCATTTGAACGTTTGAGGAAGATGAGGATATTTCAAGAGGAATCCTATCTTTCGCTCGACCTGTTGAATCATAAACTGCGCTACTCAAAGGCCATGCGCCTGCCGCTGAAAAGCCTCAAAGATATCACCACCATCAAACCAAAGCTGCCGGCCACCAATCCCTTAAGGCAGGAATTGCAGCATTTCATCGATTCCATCACGCAAAGCTCCGGCCACGAGGTGCACCCTAGGGAAGCCTGGGATGCCTTGGAATTGGCCCTGCAGTTGAATCACTCCATCGATCGCAAGAATCTTTACTCTGCGGCGAGTCCGTATGCTGCGGCTGCTCGTTAGCGCGGGCGACCCTTCCGGGGACCTGATCGCCTCGCACCTGGTTCGGGAGATCAAAAAGCAGCGCCCTGATGTCGAAATTTGGGCTTTAGGCGGACCTGAATTAGCGGCGACATCGGACGTTTTTTTGGAAGATTTGGCTTCCCGCGGTCTGATGGGCTGGCTTGAACCCATCAGAAAACTTCCTTTCCTGGCCAATCTCAATAGGCGGCTTCGGGACATTCTCAAGAGGCATGCTTTCGATATGGTTATTCCCGTGGATTTTTATGGATTTAATATCCGTCTGGCGGCGCAAGCAAAAAAATTGGGTTATCCGGTGGTTTATTATGTTTCGCCTCAATTATGGGCCAGCCGGCCGGGCCGGATCAAGAGAATGAAGCGTTTGGTGGATCATGTTCTGTGCGTTTTTCCATTTGAGCCGGATTTCTATAAGAAGCACGGGCTTCCCGCGACTTTTGTCGGTCACCCCATCGTGGAGCTGTTGAGCTTGGAGTTTCGGGATGTTCACGCCGAGAACGTCGCGGTCAACGGCCATCGCCCGGCATCCATGAGCGACCGGCCGCGCATCGGGTTGCTTCCCGGCAGCCGTCCCGGAGAAATCGCCAGGCACATGGATGTCCTTCTGAAATCTTGGCGTTTGATCTGCGAGGAGTTCCCGCAGGCCCGGGGCATTCTTTACAAACGCCTGGGTCAAGAGCGCCTCTATCCGTCCGATGGCGACCTTGCGGCCATGGGCGTTGCCGCAGAGTGGGGCCCCGCTTATCAAAGCCGCCATGCCTGCGATTTGGCGTTATGCGCCAGCGGGCTGGCTTCTCTGGAGAACATGGTTCTAGGGGTGCCCATGGTTATTTACTATGGGGTGCGCCCGGCATGGCTCTTTCATATCGTCAAGCGCATCGTTAAAACGCCTTTTATCGGCATGCCGAATATTTTGGCGGGAAGCGAGATCTGCCGCGAACTGCCTTGGGCCATGAATCCTGAAAACGACGCGCGCGCGGCGCGGGACATGTCCGCCGCCGCGATCGAGCTTTTGAAAGCGCCGGAGCGCCTGGCAGCCCTGCGCGGCAATCTTTCCGGATTGGCGGACTCGTTGCTGCCGCAGGGGCAATCCCCGCGCCGGGCCGCTCAAGAGGCTGTTTTCCGTTTGCTTGGAGCAAAAATCAGTGGAACACAAACCGTCTGATTGGCGCGAGCTCTTTCCCTACATGCGCGGACGATGGGACGATTTTTCGTTCGCAGCTTTCAGCATGGGCGTCGTGGCTCTATTGTCGTCCGTGTCCATGGGTTTGATCAAACCCATCATCGATCAGATTTTTATCGACAAAGACGTGGACATGCTGCGCGATCTTGCATGGATCGTGCCCGGAATTTTTTTAGCCAAAGGCGTTTTTTCTTATTTTTTGAACTATTTGATCACCAAAATCGGCCACGGCATCGCCCGCGACATCCGGGAAGAGTTGGTCGGGCGCCTGCTGCTTCAAGACCATGCCTTTCATAACCGCAACAAAAGCAGCGATTTGCTGTCGCGAGCCACCAATGATATCGCGGCCGTGGCGAATATGACCATGAACGTCCCGCTCTTCGCCTTGAGGGACGGCTTGACGGTCGTTTTTCTTTTGGCGCTGATTTTTTATCTCAACGCGCGTTTTGCGGCCTTGTTGTTGTTTACCATCCCGGTTTTTGCGCTTATTTTCGTCACCTTTACGAAAAGCCTGCGCCGCGTGACTTACCGGGCCCAAGAACTGATTGCCGGCGTTTATTCGATTATCGCCGAAGCCATCGACGGGCTGACCATGATTAAGATTTATCTCTACGAGCGCGCGTGGCTGGGGCGTTTCAGCAGGCAGAATCACGATTATTACAAGGCCATGGTTAAATTCCAGCGCCTGACCGCGCTTTCTCCATCGTTGATGGAGTTTTTAAGCGGCGTGGTGATTACCTGGGTGCTTTGGTGGGGCGGTATTGAGGTGATCCGGGGTTCCTGGAGCGCAGGCGATTTCCTCGCTTTCTTAGGCGCGTCGTTCGCCGCTTATCAGCCCATCAAGCATTTGTCGCAAGTCAATTCGATTATTCAACTTGGTTTGGCCAGTTGGTCCCGGGTGGCGCAGGTCAAAAACGCGCCCATCGGCATCGTGGCCGGTCTTGAGCAACCGTCTGCGCGCGATGGCGAATTTTGTTCCGGCATCGTTTTTGAGGATGTTCATTTGATTTATCCCGACGGGCGCGGCGCGCTTGAGGGCATCGATTTGAAAATCAGCAAGGGAGAAGTTCTGGGGCTGGCCGGGCCCAGCGGCTCCGGCAAGTCAACATTGGCCATGCTGTTGGCCCGATTTTACGATCCCACCCGGGGCGCTATTCTCATTGATGGGCGAAATATCAGGGATTGGGATATCTCTTCATTAAGAAAATTGTTCGCGTTCGTGACCCAAGACGCGTTCTTATTCGACGATACCATTGCCGCGAATATCGCCATCGGCAACCCTCAAGCCGGCCCCGGTGAAATCGAGGCCGCGGCTAAGGCGGCCAATGCCTGGGAATTCATCCAGCGTTTGCCCCGGGGGCTTGAAACAGTGGCCGGAGAACGGGGCATGCAACTGTCCGCCGGCCAGCGCCAGCGCATCGCCATCGCGCGCGCGGTTTTGAAACAGGCGCCGATCTTGATTTTAGACGAAGCCACCAGCAATCTTGATCCCGAATCCGAAGAGCTTGTCCTGGCGGCTTTGGGAAATCTTTTAAAAGGCAAGACCGCCATCGTGATCAGCCATCGCATTCAAACGCTGGTCAATACGGGCCGGATCGTCGTGATCGAGCGCGGCCGCATTATCGAAGAGACGACGCTGCCTAAACTTATGTCCGGAGAATCCGGCCGTTTGGCTGCGTTGATGAGGGCCTGATGACGATCGCGCTCTTAGCCACCAGCCTGACCGGCAGCGCTTTATTGGCCGGGGGGCTCTATAAGCTGCGCCCGTGGTCCCGCAAAGAGCTGTGGCGCGTGCTGGCGTTCGGCAGCGCCACTCTTTTAGTGAGCGGATTCAATCTTTTGGTTCCTTCCGTCGGTAAATGGCCTTTGATGGGCGCGATTTCCGGCTTTGCTTTCTTTTTTACGCTTGAAAGCTACGCGGTGGCGCATTCTTGCCCCGAGTACTTGGAAGAATGCCATGTTCATGGGGTTTCGGGTTTGACCGCTTTGGCCCTGATGTTTCACAGCTTGCTCGACGGCGTGATTCTGGGCGTTTCCGGCGAGCTCGGCGAGGCGGCGTTCTGGAGCGTGTTCGCGGGCATGGCCGTCCACAAATTTGCGGATGCCATGACCATGCTGGCGCTATTCGAATCGGAACTGAAGACAGGATTCTGGAGCAGCCTGGGCAGCGTCATCGCCATCACCTTGGCGACGCCGGCGGGAGCCATGCTGACATCCCTCATTTTGCCGTATACCGCGTCGGAGCCCGGCGTGCTGAATTTTTTCGTAGGTTTTTCCGCCGGCAGCCTGATTTACGTGGGCGCCAGCGATATTCTGCCGCGCCTCCACCGGCTCAAAGATCCTTCTTGTTTCGTTTATTTTTTGGGCGGCTTGGCGTCCATGTCCGCCTTCCTGCGGTTCTTCCATCATCAATGAGCAAAGGGTGATCATGGAGGAAATCACCGAAGACCTGATTAAGCTCGTCGATCGATTTAAAGCCTATTCTCCCCAGTCCGACACCGTTTTGCTGGAACGCGCCTACGGATTCTCCTGCGAATGCCATAAAACCCAGAAGCGCGCCAGCGAAGAGCCCTATTTTATCCACTGCCTGGCTGTTTCCAATATTTTGCTCGATTTGAGGCTGGATTTGGCCACGATTTGCGCGGGGCTTCTTCATGATTGCATTGAAGATTCCGGCGTTTCCTATGAGCAATTGAAAAAAGAGTTCGGCGAGGAAATCGCCATGTTGGTCGACGGCGTGACCAAAATCGACCGTTTGAAATTTTCCAGCCTGACCGAATTTCAGGCCGAGAACTGGCGCAAGATGCTCTTGGCCATGGCCAAGGATATCCGCGTGGTCTTGATCAAGCTGGCCGACCGGCTGCACAATATGCGCACGATCCGCTTCCTGTCGCAGGAGGATCAGAAGCGCATCGCCCAGGAGACCGCAACCCTTTATGCGCCGATCGCGGATCGCCTCGGCATGTTCGGCGTTAAATCAGAACTCGAGGACCTGGCGTTTTCTATCTTGGAGCCCGAACTTTTCAGGGATATTTCCAACGAGCTCGATAAGCGTATGACCCGGCGCGAGGAATATTTAAAGCAATTCGCCGGAGAGCTGTCCGATAAAATCAAGGGGCTGGAGATTCCTTTTAGGTTTACCTTCCGCCCCAAACACGTGTATTCGATTTATCAGAAAACGCTCAGGCAGAATAAACGCCTTGATGAAATCGAAGACGCCATGGGCATACGCATCATCACCGACACGGTCGGCAATTGCTATTCAATCCTGGGCGAAACCCATTCAAGCTACAGGCCCGTGCCCGGCAGCTTCACGGATTATATCGCTCAACCCAAGGCGAACCTTTATCAAAGCATCCACACCAGTATTTACGGTCCGGGGGATAAAGTCGTCGAGGTCCAAATCCGCAACGAGGAAATGCACAAGCGCGCCGAATACGGCATCGCGGCTCATTGGAAATACAAGCTTGCCAGCGCCGAAAAAATCCGCGAAAAGGATTTGGAGGCCAGCATCCGCTGGCTGCGCGAGTGGCTGGATTGGCTTCAGGAGCTTAAAAATCCGTCCGAGTTTTTGGAGAGTTTAAAGACGGAGCTGAAAGTTCATCAAATTTTCGTGTTTACGCCGCGCATGGAAGTCAAAGCCCTGCCGGAGGGAGCCACCCCTGTTGATTTCGCCTTTGCGGTTCACACGGATGTCGGCAGCCGCTGCATTGGGGCCAAGGTCAGCGGCAGAATCGTGCGTCTGGACTCGGAATTAAAAAGCGGCGATATTTGCGAAGTTTTGGTCAGGAAGAACGCGCGGCCCAATGAGGATTGGCTAAAATTCGTTAAGACGGCCAAAGCGCGCTCGCGCATACGCCGGGCGCTGAAAGATATGGGGGGTTAGGCGGGTTGAAACTTTGCGCGGCCCGATTTGACGCAAATGCTGCAGACGTACACTCTGCTGGGCGCGCCTTCCAGATAGACTTTGCGCCGGAAAAGATTCGGGCGGAAATATCGGTTCGTCGCTTTATTGGAATGGCTGACGCTTTTGCCCGCTCTCGGGCCTTTGCCGCAGATTTCACATTTATAAGCCATGATTAGAGAACATTTTACCAAACTTTCCGGGGAGTATCGCTTGACCTTGGAGACGTCCGTGCGCTATCTCAAAGGGGTGGGGCCCCGATGGGAGGAGAAGCTGGCCCGCTTGGGCGTGCGCACGGTCGGCGATCTTGTGTTGGCCGGGCCGCGCGCTTGGGAAGACCGCCGCCTGTTCGGGGATTTCAAGCCCGCGTCCAACGAACCCCGACGCGCGTTCGTTTGCGAAATCGAGAGCGTTCATGAAAGCGTCAACCCTTACAAGAATCTTTGTTTTTTCAGAGCCACGGTCAAGACTCAGGATCGCTACCTTCCCGGGCTTTCCTTGCTTTGGATCCGCCGGCGTTCGCGTTTCGACGTATTCGGCCGCTTGCGCCAAGAGATCGCCCCCGGGCGAAAAATTTTGGCGTTCGGCCGCCTGGATCATTCGTCCGTTCCGAAGCACCAGGGTGTCGGCCTTTATGTTGAAGAATACGATGCGTTGGATGACGGGCTCCTGCCCAAAGCTTCTCCTCATTGGGGCGGCTGGATCCCGGTTTATCCGGCGACCGAAGGCGTATCTCAGCGCAAGCTCAGAGAGTTGCGCTGGGGGGCGCTTAAAGTTTGGCGCGAGCATGCTTCCTGTTGGTCTTGGCCCAAGGATTGGGCCGAGCATCTTCCCGAGGGCGTGACGGATTTAAAAAACGCGAGGGAAGAGATTCATTTCCCCGCAAATTTGGAAACACGCCGGCGGGCCCGCATGACCCTCGCTTTTTGGCAAATTTTTCTTTTGGCCTTGGCCATGGAGCTCAGGCGCCGCCGGATGGTCGACGCCTCAAAAAAACATACCTATCTGCCCGGCCCCAGCTCGCCCTTATTCGACAAACTGTTGAGCCATCGCGGGCTGGTGTTGACGCAAGGGCAGCAAAAGGCTATCGACGACATTATTCGCGACATGAACCGGCCCGCGCCCATGAACCGGCTGTTGCAGGGGGAAGTGGGATCGGGAAAGACCTTGGTCGCCCTGGCGGCGATTTGCCAAGCCGTGGCATCGGGGCATCAGGCGGCTTTCATCGCGCCGACTGAAATTTTGGTTTTTCAGCACCTCATCAATTTAAAAGAATTTTTGGAGCCTTTGGGCGTCAGCATCGCGTCATTGACCAGCGATACCCAGGCGAAGGAGCGCAAGGAAATTTTGGAAGGTTTGGCCGCCGGTCATATCAAGCTGGTCGTGGGAACGCATGCGTTATTGGACCCCGATGTCCGCTTCCAAAGCCTGGCCTTGACCGTCATCGATGAGCAGCACCGCTTCGGCGTCAATCAGCGCTGGACGTTGAGAAATAAGGCGAGTTCGCCGGACTGTTTGGTTCTCTCCGCCACCCCTATTCCCCGAACCTTGGCTCTGGCCCTTTACGGCGACTTGGATATTTCAACGATGGAGGAGCTTCCGTCGGGGCACCCGATCGCCAAAGCTATTTTGGTTAAGACCGAACAGGAAGCCTGGGAGCGCTTGCGCGCCGCTTTGGGGGAGGGGCAGCAGGCGTATGTCGTGGTTCCGGCGATCGAAGAATCGTCCGAGCTTTATAATTTGGAAAAAGAGCGCGGTGAACTCGTGAAGCTTTTCCCGAAACATCGAATCGGAACCATCCACGGCCGGATGCCGTCCAAGGAAAAAGAAGAGGCGCTTAAAAATTTCGCTCAAGGCCGCTCCGATGTTTTGTTGGCCACGACGGTCATCGAAGTCGGCATCGATGTGGCCCGGGCCGGCGCGATGATCGTGCTGGGCGCGGAGCGCTTCGGCCTGGCCACTCTCCATCAATTGCGCGGCCGCGTCGGACGCGGCGCCAAGGAAGGTTTGTGCGTTTTGGTCTTTTCATCGGCGCAGCATCAGGCCGCCGCAGGGACTCCGGCGGTGGAGCGCCCAAAGGACCTTCTTTTCCAGGAGCCTGCGGCCGCCGGCGAAGCGGATTTGTCTCTCGACCGGCTGAAGCGTTTCTGCGAATGCCGCAGTGGTTTTGAGATCGGAGAGCTTGACCTTGAACTTCGGGGCCCCGGGGAATTGCTGGGCCGGGTTCAGCACGGCGATTTTGATTTGGGTTATTTTGATTGGAAGCAGGACAAGGATTTGATCCCGGCGGCGCGGGCCTTGGTCCATCGCCAGGTTCAAGGCGACGCTGCGCTCGATCCTCAGTTGCGCCGCGCCGTCGAGGAGCGTTTCGGCCGCGATTTTTTGCAGAGTGATATTTCGTAGCATATGATTGATGGCTAACTCTACTGTGAGACATATCGCTTTCATGGCGAAATTTTGGATTTTGAGCCGAGACGAAGCCGGATTTTTTGAGCATATATGGAATATATGTAAGAAAAATCCGGCAAAGTCGCAGGCCAAAAGCCAAAATTGCAGCAGAAATGGATATGTTTCACAGTAGAGCTAGAGGCTCCGCGTCGAAAGGATCGGCTGTTTATCCCGGCAGTTTCGATCCCATCACCAACGGGCATCTCGACATTATCCGGCGCGCGCGCGAACTTTTCGGGTCGGTGACCATTGCCGTCAGCAACAACTCGGTCAAAAATCCGTCTTTTTCGCTCAATGAGCGCCAATCGTTGATCATCCGGTCCCTTCGCGAACGCCGGTTGACCCAGGGTGTCAGAGTTGAAGTTTTTGATGGGTTGCTCACCGATTACATGAGAAGACGCGGCGCTTCGGTCGTCATCCGAGGCTTGCGGTTTATTTCCGATTTTGAAAGCGAGCTGCAAATGGCGCTGATGAACAGGCGGCTTAACCCGGCGATGGATACGGTTTATTTGATGCCGGATGAAAAGCACATCTATCTTTCCTCGTCGCTCGTTAAAGAGATTGCGCGTTTAGGAAAAAATCCGAAGGCCTTTGCGCCGGCTTGCGTGGCCAAAGCGCTGATGACGCTTTAACGCCGCGGGTTTCGATAATTTCCTCTTGCAAAGGCGGTTAAATTCGGCCACACTATTAAGGGACTAAGGTTCTTTTCGGGGAGGGGGTGGTTCGTTTGACGATTGACGAGATTCTTCAATACGCCAAGTTAAAAGGCGGCAGCGATATTCATATCACGGCCGGCAGTCCTCCGGCCATCCGCTTAGACGGCGAACTGGTTTTGATGCCCGGCGACAGCTTGACCCCGGAACACACCCACGACCTTGTTTATTCGATCCTGACCGAGGAGCAAAAACGGCGTTTTGAAGAAACCAGCGAATTAGACGCTTCACTGACGTTTAAGGGCATCGGACGTTTTCGAGTCAACGTGTTTAAGCAGCGTAATTTCGTGGCTGCGGCGTTGAGGCTGATCCCCGAGTTGACATCGACCTTCGAGCAATTGGGCCTGCCGCAGGTGACCTATGACATCGCGAAAATGCCCAAGGGGCTTGTGTTGGTCACCGGGCCCACGGGCTCGGGCAAATCAACCACGTTGGCGGCCATCATCAATTACGTCAACGAAAATCGTTCGGGCCATATCGTGACCATCGAAGACCCTATCGAATTCATCCATTCCCATAAACGCAGCCTGATCAACCAGCGCGAGATCGGACAAGACACGCAGTCGTTCGGCAATGCCTTAAGGCACATCCTCCGCCAGGACCCGGATATTATTTTGATCGGCGAGCTAAGGGATTTGGAAACCGTGCAGACGGCGTTGAACGTGGCTGAAACCGGGCATTTGGTTTTTGCGACGCTGCACACCAATGACGCGGCCCAGAGCATCAACCGCATCATTGATGTTTTTCCGGCGCATCAACAGGAGCAGGTGCGCGTGCAATTGTCCTTCGTCATTGAGGCCGTCTTGTGTCAACAGTTGTTGATTCATGCCTCGGGCAATGGCCGCGTGCTCGCCGCCGAAGTCTTGATGGCGACGTCCGCGATACGCAATCTGATCCGGGAAGCCAAGGTTGAGCAGATCCAAACCCTCATTCAAACCGGGTCTAAATTCGGGATGCAGACTATGAATCAATCACTGGCTGATCTTTATCGCCGGCGTCTGATTCTTTACGATACGGCGTTGGAGGCTTCGACCGCGCCCGATGATCTGAAGCGTTTAATCGGCGACCGAGTCGGCCTTGCGGCCAAGAAGTAACGATTTATGCTCTTTGCCTATAAAGCCAAGATGCCCAACGGCTCATTGACCTCAGGCACGGTTGAGGCTCCGGAGATGCGCGCAGCCATGAATCAGCTGCGGGCGATGAAATATTCCGTCACGGAGCTAGGCCCGGCCGGGGCGACCGGAATCATGGGCTTTTTGCAGTCCATCAACCCGTTCAAGCCCTCGGTCGGCAGCAAAGACCTTGTTATTTTTTCCCGGCAGATGTCCACGTTGATTTCAGCCGGCGTGCCCATCGTTCAGGGCTTGAATATGATGGTCAATCAAATTGAGAACCCGCGATTTAAAACCGTGGTCGACGGTCTGAAAAACGATATTGAAAGCGGCGTCGCCATCAATGAAGCGCTCAAAAAATATCCGGACGCTTTCGACGATCTTTATGTTTCCATGATCCGCGCCGGCGAGTTGGGCGGAGTGCTTGATGTGATTCTCGACCGGCTGTGCTCATACCTGGAGGCGGCGGAAGAGTTAAAGCACAAGGTTAAGGGAGCGATGATTTACCCGGCGGTCATGTTGTTTATCGCCATCGCGGTCACCGCGTTTTTGATGATCGCCATTATTCCCAAATTCAAGGAGATTTTTGAATCGTTCGGCTCGGAAATGCCCACTCCGACAAGGGTGCTCTTGGGCCTTTCGGATGTGTGCACGCGTTATTTTTATATGTTTGTCGTTATTCCCGCCGGCTTGTTTCAGATTTATAAAAAGGCGAAAAAGGTTGAAAAATACGCCTTCAAAATCGATGAAATTCTGCTCAAACTGCCTGTGTTCGGGGATATCCTCAAAAAGGTCGCGGTTACGAAATTCTGCCGGACCTTGGCGACCATGATTAAATCCGGGGTCAATATCCTTGACGCCTTGGACACCGTAGCCCGGGCGAGCGGCAATAAAGTGATCGAGCGCACGGTCTTGGATTCAAAAAAATCCGTTCAGGAAGGCATGCGTTTAGTCGAGCCGTTGAAGAAAAGCTCGGTTTTTCCACCGATGGTCGTTCAGATGATCGCGATCGGGGAGGAAACCGGCAATCTCGATACCATGCTTAACAAAATTGCTGATTTCTATGACAGCGAGGTGGATGCCGCGGTTAAAGGATTGACCAGCATGATCGAACCCGTGGTGATCGTTTTTATGGGCCTTGTCATCGGCTCCATCGTGATCGCCATGTTTTTGCCCATGTTCCAGATTTCCCAAATGGCCGGCGGCGTGGGCGAGTGATTTCAAATTTGTCGGCATCCCGGTTTGTGACCATGCATACATTGCGCGGTTTAGGGAATTGTGTTAGTCTTGACAGGTGGGCGCTCAGCGTTCACAAATAAGCGTTCTTTGAAAAGGGAGGTGAAAAGAATGTCCAAAAAAACAATGAAAAGGTCCAGCGAACGGGGCTTCACCCTGGTCGAACTTATGATCGTGGTGGCTATTATCGGTATTCTCGCGGCAATCGCGATCCCCAAGTTCGCGGACTTAGTCAGAAAAGCGCAGGAGGGTAAAACCAGAGGCAACTTAACCGCCGTCCGCAGCGCGCTCTCCATTTACTATGGAGACGCCGATGGCTTAAGCCCGACGGACACCCTCGGTGTGCTGACATCGAACCAGAAGTACTTGAAAGCCATGCCCGAAGCCTTGGTGCCTGGCTTTAACGACGTGAATAATCCCGGCCATGCCAAGACAACGGCGGTGACTGGTCTAACCGAGTTCTCCTCAACGGCGGAGAACGGGCAGTGGCAGTACATCAACAACAATACCTCATCCAACTGGGGACATATCTATGTCGGCTGCACGCATAACGACAGCAAAGCGGTCGTCTGGAATACTCGATAATTACTGACTGTTGAATTGACCCCCCGCTAGAAAATTTGAGATTCAAAATTTCAAATTTCCCGGCGGGGGGTCTCTTTTTTGGTTCATTAGATCAAGGGTTGGCTTTGGGTTGCGCTGGCTGCACCCGCGCGATTCATAATATGGAACCGGGCTTGCTAGATTGTTACGATGCTCTCGCGATCACGATGACGCAATGCAGGAGCTATGCCGGATTCAATTAGAAGAATTGCATTAATCCTGGCCGCTGCTTTGCTGCTTAACCAGTGCGGCCGGGCGGATGTCGAGCGGCTGGAGAAGCTTTTAAGAATCCGGGGTCCATGGGCCTGGGACTCGGTGAATATCGAAGGACCGGATATTTTTCGTTTGCCGAATTTTCCTTTTGTCGGCGAGCATGCGCCTATTCGCATCAAGACCCTGCGCATGAGGACGGGAGTGGATTCGGCAAAGGCTTTTTTGGCGCTGCCGCCCGAAGATATTTTTCCCGGAAAACGGCCGGCCGTTATCGTTCTTCATGGGCATTTGAGCCATCCCGATGAATTGGTGGCATTAAGCACCTCCGTCAATTTGTGGTCGGTCGGCGCTTTGCTGGCCAGCCGCGGATTTGTTGTCCTGGCGCCGGAGATACGCTGGGAGCCTCAAAATTTAAAGAACGAGATTCGTCAAACGTTTCAACTGCTTTTATCCGGGCGGATCATTACGGGCGAACGAACGGCCGATGTGCTGCGCGCCGCGGATTTTCTGGCGCGCCATCCCAGGGTCGATGCCCGGCGTTTGGGGATTCTGGGTTGGTCCATGGGAGGCCAAATCGCGCTCTACGCGGCGGCCTTGGAACCGGCTCTTCGGGCGGTTTACATCAGCGCTTCTTTCGCGCCTTATGCCATACTTCTGCATCCGGATGCGCCTTTGCAGTCCCCGGACAATTATGTGCCTTTCTTGCTTTCCGATTTCGGTGATAAAGATCAGATTGCGGCATTAATCAAACCCCGGCCCATATTGATTGAGCACGGCGAGCAAGACCCGACCGAATCTTTTGAGGGAGTCGATCACATGGCCAATCAATTAGCCCTGCATTACGGCCGCCATGGCCAGGAACGATTGTCTTTTATTCGCCATCGTTTCGATCATCGGTTTTACGGTGCGGATGCCGTCGAGTGGTTTGAGCGGTGGCTGAAATGAACTGCTTGGCCGGCGTTCTCTTCGGAGCGATTATGGGCAGCTTCGCCAACGTTTTAATTTGGCGCCTTCCGCGCCGAGAGCTCCCCTGGAGCCCGCGCCATTCCTATTGCCCTCATTGTCATGCCGGCGTCAAGGCCCGGGACAATATCCCTTTGCTGAGTTTCCTTCTGCTCAAGGGCCGTTGCCGTTATTGCCGGGGCTCCATTTCATGGCGCTATCCTCTCGTTGAGGCGACCATGGCTGCGGCCGCTTATTTGACGTGTCGGCGGCTCGGCCTCGAGCAATGGAGCGATTGGATCGCGTTTGGAGGATTTTTGATTTTTTTGACGGCTTTGACGGCCGTGGCGTTCATTGATTTTGAGACTTACCTCATTCCGGACGCGCTGAGCGTGGGGTTGGCTTTTTTCATGATTGCGTTCGCGCCGTGGAATCCGCTGTTGGGACCATCGGCCTTGGGGCGGTTATGGGCTTCTTGCTTGGGCGCTCTCTGCGGCGGCGGTTTGTATTTTATATTCGCCGCCGTCGGTAAGAAACTTTACAAGATGGAAGCCATGGGGGGAGGGGATGTGAAGCTCGCCGCCGCAATCGGAGCGGCCCTGGGAATCGAAAGCATTTTTTCCGTGGTCTTTTTATCGTCCACCTTCGGGGTTCTCTACGCCGCGCCCATGCTGGCGATGCGCCGTTTGCGCCGTCTCGATCCGGTTCCTTACGGCCCGTTTTTGGTTTTGGCTGCCGCCGTTTACTTTTGGTTCGGCATGCTCTTTCCGGCGTTCTTAAAATTTCCGTTTGCTCCTTGAATTCCTCTGCGCTCCCTGGTACACTACTTCTTGAAAAGCGGGGAGTCTCTTATAGAAGGGAGGAGAGTCAGGCCCGGGCCGCGGGTTGTCGCCGGTATCGGGCCGTAACGGATTATGGCGATAGGGAAGGGAGATATTGCGGCGAAGGTCAAAGCCTTGGGCGTCAAGCTGTCATCGTTGGCGGCGCCCAAAGAAACCATCGTTGCCATTGATATCGGTTCCTCCGGCATCAAAATGGCCGGAATCAAGAAGGGCTCGTCGCCTCCGAAATTGGAATCCCTGACTCACCGGGCCTTCAATCTCAAAGACATTCCCATTGAAGAGGCCGCTCGCCAAGATTTTCTTGTTCGAGAAATTAAAACCGGCCTCGGTTCCTTGGGCGTCAAGAATCCGCTCGCGGCAACGAGCATTTCCGGCTCCTCCGTTATCGTCCGCGAAGCCAAACTGCCATCGCTGCCCGCCGATCAGCTCGAAAAAACGTTAAGCTTCGAGGCCGAGCCTTTTATTCCTTTCGATATCCGCGAAGTCACCCTCGATTACTACATCATCGGCTCCGTCGTCGATGAAGGCCAGAACAAGTATGAAAC
The DNA here is from genome assembly GCA_016180815.1 of Elusimicrobiota bacterium. Taxonomy (NCBI): domain Bacteria; kingdom Pseudomonadati; phylum Elusimicrobiota; species Elusimicrobiota bacterium. Next base: position 61,402 of record JACPAN010000010.1, on the reverse strand, counting down.
GATTCTGGTCGCAGCCAAAAAAGATTTGATCGAGAGCCGTCTGTCTATTTTTACGGCTTCCGGCGCCAGGCCGGTCGTCGTCGACATCGACGCGTTCGCCGTGGCCAGCCTGTTGGATTTGATTCCCGCCGCCGCTCAAGAGACCGTGGTCGTCGTCAATGTCGGCGCTACGATCACGAATTTAGCCATTGTTGAGAAAGGCGTTCCGCGCGTGGTTCGCGACGTGGCCATCGCCGGAGGCGCTTTTACGCGAGCCTTGGACAACGCGTTCAGCATCGGCGCCGAGGAAGCCGAAAAATTCAAGAAAGCCTCCGGCATCATGCTCGATGAAACCGAAAAAGCCAATCTGCAGAATCAGGAGGGAGGACCGCAGAAGCTGCAGGCCGCCGACGTTCTTGCCGGCGTGGCTTCGGATTTATTCGCGGAAATCAACAAGTCGACTGATTTTTACATGACTCACGGCGTTGATCGGACCATTTCCCGGCTCTACATTACCGGCGGCGGCGCCATGCTGAAGAATTTGGTTCCTTTCGCGGCGAGCCAGTTAAAGACGCAAGTGGAACTCTTGAACCCGTTTGATCTTTTGGGTGCGCCCGGTTCAGGCATAGGATTGGAGTCCGGGCCGATGTTCGCGGTCGCCTGCGGATTGGCCATGCGGCGTTGGAACGATTGGGTGAAGGTGTAACCATGGTCAGAATCAACCTCATCCCTAAAGAATACATACAAAAGCAGACGAGAGCCGTCATGGTCAAAATAGGCGGCGCCGTGGGCGGGGTCGCGGCGTTGGCGATCGTGGGCGTTTCAATGACCATCTATTTTCAATCGCGCAGTTTAGCCCGTGAAGTCGAAACCCTGGAGGCTAAGGTCAAACAGCTTGAAGAGATTGCCCGCGAAGTCGATGCGCTGGAGGCCAAGAAAGCGGCGATTTTATCGAAGAACGGCGTCGTTCAATCATTGCTGGGCGGGCGTTTTGATTACCCGAAGGTCATGGAGGCATTGGTGATGAGCCTGCCTCCGAATCAAATTTGGTTTACGTCGGTGGGGACGGCGAAGAGCGCAGAGGGCGGATATCAATTGACCATCCAAGCCAATTCCGTGGGTATCCAGGCGGTGATTAAGTGGCTCGAGCGTTTGGAAGCGACCAAGGGTTTCAGCGGCATCAAGCTGGGCTCGATTTCCAATTCGGCATCGGGGTCCGCGTTCCCCATAACATTGGTGTACACGCCTCAATGATCATGATGAACAGAAACGACAATGGATAAAATTAAGCTCAGCAAAGAGCAGATTCAACAGATCGCGGCCGCGGTCATGATGGCTGCTTTAGGGAGTTTTGTTTATTTCAAATATTTTCTTAAACCGAATCTGGAATCCATCAAGAAAAATAAAGTCAAGGTCGTCGAGCTGACCAAACGCGTCGAGGATTTGGAGAAGCGCGCCAAAAAACGCGAGAGGCTTCTGGCCGAAATTGCCGAAGCGGAATCGGCATGGACGGCTCTGCGGGCCAAGCTGCCGGATACCCAAAACATGCCCAATATCCTGCAGGTCATCACCCAAATGGCCCGCAAACATCGGGTTCAAGTCTCTAATATCAATCCCATGAGCGCCTCCTCCGCCGGTCTCTACGATGAGATTCCCTTCGGCCTTTCAATCACCGGTTCTTATCATGATGTCGCCCTTTTTATGGAAACGATGGGCAAGATGGAGCGCATTTTTCATACAAGGAACCTTTCTTTATCGCGCGCGTCGCCGACGACGGAAGCCCCGTGGATCAGCGTCAGCGTATCGTTGACGCTGGTGACTTATCAATACAAAGGAGGTTGACGGATGGACATGGTAGTCGCGCTTCAACGGTTTAAAAATCCCGGCGTCCGGCCCTTGTTCGTTCTGACCGTCTTGTGCTGTTGTTCCTCATTATTATGGGCTCAGACGCCTCAGGTTTCCACCGCCGCGGCCGCCGAGTATTCCTATCGCGCCAAGAATTTAGGCGACCCATTCGTGTCGTTGTTGGCAGCGGGCGGCGCTTCAGCCGGCGCTGCGATGGCTTCAAGCGAGCCCGCGGCCGACTTGTCCATCGAGGATTTGGAAAAAGCTTTTAATCCGGATGATCTTGTGGTGCGGGCCTTGGTGAAAGACGCCAAGCGTGGCGAGCATATGGCGATTTTGGCCAGCCTTTCGAATCCTGGGGAGGGTTATGTGATCCGTGGTTCCCGCGTGCGTCATATGGCCAGCGGATTGGTCTTGGGCGTTTTTTCCGCCAAAATTCAGAAAGACAGCGTCATCATCAGCCGGACAAAAGGGGATCCATTGATGGCTACCGTCGGTTTTCCGCAAGATAAAGAAGAGGGAGGATCGCCATGAACATGAGCAATCGAAAATTTTCGGCCCGATACTTGGCCCTGCCGGCGTTGTTGGGTTTGGGCGTCCTTTGCTCAAGGACGGTTCCGGCCGCGACCTCGCCGATGGGCGAGCAATGGCGCGCGCCCACTAAAATTGCGGGCGTACAATTTGAGGAAGATAAGGTTGAGATCAAAACCGAAGGGGTCCAGGCCAAGTATAAGACCTTCGCCATCGCGTCGCCGCCTAAAGTGGTCCTGGAATTTTACGACACGTGGATTCCCAGCGGTTTTCCGGAAAGCTTAAAACCCAGCCCCGCGGGAGCATTCGTGGACAGGGTTCGGGTGGCTCAGTTCAGCAACAGTCCTCAGCATGTCGCCCGCGTGGTGGTGGATTTGGCTCAAGCAGCGCCTTATCAAGCGACTCAGTTGAACGGAACGGTGACTCTTGATTTTAAGGCGACGGCTAAGAAAACGGCCATGGCCGCAACCGGCGTTGGGGCCGCGCCCAAGGCGCTTCAGGCGAAAACGGCCGCTTCGGCGCAGGGTTCATCGGATAACTTGGACCGTGATCTTTTGCGTGAGCTGCCGACCGCGCCCATTGACGTGGATTTCAGGGACCTTGACATCGGGGCGGCGCTGACTATCTTGATTGAGAAGTTGGAATCCCTTCTCGGCAATAAACTAAACCTGATTATGGCGCCGGATGTTACCGGTACGATCACCCTGCAGTTGGAGCAGGTCCCTTACAATGAGGTGTTTCAGACCATCCTGACCATTAAGCAATTGGCTGCGAGCCAAACGGGATCGAATATCATCAAGATCATGGGGCAGACCAGTTACTTGGCGGAAAAGCAGCGCGCCATCACCAACACGCGCATTTTTATTTTGAACTATGTCGCGGCCGCGGAGATGAGCACTCACCTCAACGCCATCAGGAGCATGGAGGGGCGCAAGGGCAGTATCTTGATCGCCAACGACATCAACGCTTTGATCGTGACGGATACCGACGATGGCCTTATTCAGACGGCCAATCTCATCAAACAGTTGGACATCCGCCCCAAGGCCGTCCAAATCGAGGCTAAAATTATTGATCTGCAAATCGACAAGGCCACCGACTATGGGATTGAGTGGCAGTACGCGAAGGACTGGGATCGGTCGAATTTGACAGGCGCAGAACCGCAGCTTGATCGTCGCAGCATCGGTTACACCAATCCCAATGCCACGACGAAAGCCGGCGGCATTGCCGGCGCCATGCCCAGCAATCCGGTCCGTCTGAGCCTGCCTCCGGGCGGAACCGCGGTGACCTCTTTGGCTTTTACCTTCGGCCGGGTCACCAATACCAGCTTTTTGACCTCAGCATTAAGCTTTGCCGCGAGGGAAGGCAGGCTGAAGGTTCTTTCCAATCCTAAAATCGTAACGCTTAATAACAAGGCGGCCAGCATCACGGCCGGAAGCCAGGTGCCCACCGTCGTGACAACGGTCAGTCCCGGCGTGGGCACCACTCAAAGCGCCTCTTACTTGAGCGTCGGCGTTTTATTGAATGTCACGCCGACCATCACCTCGGACCGTTACATCAAAATGGTCATTTCTCCAACGGTCAGCCAAGTGGGCTCCACCGGCGGCGTGCCGGGCGTGGCGCCGGCCATCAATACGCGCACGGCCAGCACGACCCTGATCGTCAAAGACGAGGAAACGGCCGTCATCGGCGGATTAATCAGTGAAACCAAGGACCGGCAGACGACCAAAGTCCCGATCCTCGGCGACCTTCCGTTAATCGGATGGTTTTTCCGCAGAACATCGAGGAATGATCCGCGTTCGGAACTCCTGGTGTTCGTCACTCCTAAAATTCTCGATTGACCCGGTTGTTGCTTCTGCATAAGCTCAAGCCCCTTCGCTTGAACCGTTTATCGGCGCTCCACTGGTCGAAAAGCGATCTTTTGGCCTTGTGGCCGCTGATGGCCTTGGCCCCGGTTTACGGTTTGGCGCCTCAATTTACCGGCTCTCTCGGCATGATTTTTTTGGTTTTAACCAGCTTGCTTATTTTTCTATCGATGGAACGGCTGCCGATGCCGCCGGTGGCTTTATCCGGGTTTGCGGTTGCCTTGGGTCTTTGTTTGGCGGTTTTTTCTTGCGGCGGCACCAGTTTTGTTTGGGAGAAAGGCCTCGGCTTGGCTGCGGTGGGCGTTTATGCTTTAGCCTTGATTTTTCGCTCGGGCCGGGAACGCGGCTTCGGCGAAAAAATTCGATTCGCGGTTTTGACGGGGGCGTGGGTGACCGCGGCCATTGCCTTGGGCAGCCGCCTTTTTTTTGCCCGATCCGGGCTTCAGGATTTGGCGATGGGCAACCCCAACGTTTTGGGATTTCATCTAAGCTGCGCATTTCCGATCGCCGCCTATCAGCGGCTGCGTTCGGGCGATCGCAGCGAGAAGTATTTTTATGCGTTTATCATGGCCGCGTTAGCCGCGGCTTTAATCGTCAGCCGTTCATGGGGGGCTTGTTTCACGGGCTTTTTGGCGGTTGCATTGTTGTTTGGAAAGCGCCGTTGGATTTATCCGGTTCTGGGCGCCGGCCTGGCGATTGTCGCTTTGAAAGCCTTCAGGAATCCGGAATCGCTGAGTCATCGCTTTGAGTGGCAGCGCGCAGGTGCGGCCATGTTTTTCGATTCTCCCTTGTGGGGCACGGCCATGGAGGGAGGCTATGGCGCCCTATATCCTATTTACCGGTCACCGGATGTGCCTCTGAGGTCCAATTACAGCCATAATATGTATATCGAGTTTTTAAGTCATTGGGGCTTAATCGGCGCATCGTTGCTTTTGGGCGCGGCCTATTCATTATGGAAACAGTGGCCGCGCCCTTTACCTGCTGATTGCCAGGCAGTGTTCGCCGTTATTTTATTGAGCGGTTTTTATGATTCATCCGTTTTTTTATTGCCCAATGCCGCGGCGGTCACGGCCTTGGCTTTATCTTACCGCCGCGCCGATATCAGGGGCCCGGCCCTATCATTCGGGGCAGGTCCGATGAAGGTTGCGCTTGTGTTTGCGGCCGCGGCCGCCCTGGCTCTTGCCGGCGAGCTGTTCATGGCGCGGTATCATCTTTTAAGGGGCGGGCTGTGGCTGAGCTTGGTGGAGTCAAGCCCCGCAGTTTGGGCCGAAGTGCGCCGTTCGCTGGCGCGATCATTGCGTTGGGATTTGCGCAATCAAACCGTTTGGGATGATTTGGCTCATTTGGAATTTACGTTAAGCCGGGAGGCGCCCGCGCGCTTGCCCCGCGCCTTTTGGGCCGAACGCCGGGCCGCTGCGCTGGAACCCTGGCGCAAAGAATATTGGCGCACGCTTAATCATTGGAGCCGTCTGGAGGCCAAGCCGTGACAGAGGAACCCAAGCTTTCCATCGTCATCCCGGTCTTTAACGAGGAGCGCAATATCCGGCCGCTGTTTGATGAGCTTCAACAGGCCCTCAAACGTTTGGGTATGAATTGGGAAATTTTGTGGGTGGATGACGGCAGTTCGGACGCTTCGCAAGCCGCCGTTGAAAGCTGCTCCGACGGCAACGCGCGCGTTTTATATTTCAAGTTGACGAGAAATTTCGGCCAATCAGCGGCGCTGGCCTGCGGGTTCGAGCATGCGCAGGGGGATATCGTGGTGACGTTAGACGGGGATCGTCAGAACGACCCTTCGGCCATCGCCGGATTGCTGGCCAAGCTTGGCGAGGGCTTCGACGTCGTCTGCGGCTGGCGCAGGGACCGCCATGACGGCCTTCTGCGCGTTTGGGTCAGCCGTCTGGCCAATAAAATGATCAGCGCCATTACCCGCGTGCCCATTCATGATTACGGGTGCACGCTGAGGGCTTACCGGCGCGCCGCGCTTAAGGATTTTCGCATGATGGGGGATATGCATCGTTTGCTGCCCGCGTATTTGACCTGGATGGGGCTTAAAGTAACGGAGATGCCGGTGCCGCATCGCCCCCGGACGGCCGGTTATTCGAAGTATTCCATCATGACGCGTTTGTGGAAGGTCGTGCTTGACGCTTTTTTGCTCAATTTTTATTTTTCCTATATCACGCGGCCCATGCATTTTTTCGGCATGGCCGGCCTGGGGCTCTTGGGGATCGCGTTCTGCTTGGAGGCTTTCGTGGTTTTTCGCCGTTTGGCCATGGGCGGCGATTGGCTTTCTCCGTTGTTCTTTTTAGGTCTTTTTTTGGGCTGCGGCGCGCTGCTGTTTTTCTTCCTAGGCGTCATGGCCGACTTGATGGCCCGCAGTTTTATGGCGCATCAAAATTACAAATCCTATCACCTTGCTTCCAAACGCGAGCTCTAGCGCTAAAGCACCGGTGCCTCAACAAAAATTTGCTTCAGGGCTGGGTAACGGCAGGCGCCTTTTACAGGGTTTGATGAGCCTGGGCTTAGGCGCTGCGCTTTTTTATTTTGCTTTCCGCCATGTCGAGTGGAGCCAGATATCGAGCGCCTTGCGCCGGGCGCAGCCGTTGTGGCTTCTTCCTGCGGGTTTCATTTTTTTAACGGGATTATGGCTGCGGGGTTTGCGCATCGCTTATCTGGGCGAAGGCCGCGCCTCGGTGCCCAAACCCTATGCCAGCGGCGCCGTTCTATGCTTGGCCGTCAATAATTTCATCCCGTTGAGAGTCGGCGAACTGCTGAAAATTTATTATCTGGCCAAAAGAGCGGGCTTGGGGTTTTTAAAATCATCGATGGTGATCGTTGCCGAGCGCGTCCTGGATGTCATCAGCCTTTTGTTGTTGATGGGGTTGGCGTTCATCGGCAACAGTTCCCTGTTCTTAGTTTGGCTGGAAAAATTATCCGGCCCAGGAACTGATTCTTCCCAAGGCTTACCGTGGCCGTTGATCGCCGTTTGCTGTTTGCTTGTCGCGGCCATGGCGGTGTTGGCCTTTGATATCGGCGGTTTGAGGCGCCGTCTATGGCTGTTGGCGAGCGCTTTGTTGGGGCAACTCAGGGAAATTGCGCGGGCCTTGGCCAAGCGTTTGCCCGCGGCCATGGCCGCGGCTTTGCTCATTTGGCTGGCGGACTTATTCTTCGTCTGGTCCATGGCCGAGGGATTCCAAATTCACCTTTCGTTTTTTCAGCTTTTGTTTCTTCAGGTGACTCTTTCATTGGCTTACGCCTCATCGGTCAGTCCCGGAGCTTTGGGGCTTTACGAGCTTATGGGCTCTTGGGTTTTGGAGTCCCTGGGTTTCGCAACGGATCAAGCCTTGGCCTATCTGTTGGCCGCGCATGGCTTTACTTACGTTCTTCTCTTCGCCGCTTCCTTTCTCGTGATTGCGCGTGAAAATTCTTTGGTCGAGTTATGGCGCGGTTTATTCGGGAATTCTCAAAAGGCTACAATCAAGAGTTGATGGCAACCGAGCGGATTTGTGTTCTAGGACTAGGCTATATCGGCCTGCCCACGGCCAGTATTTTGGCTACGCATGGGTTTGATGTCGTCGGTGTCGATAAGCGAAAAGCCGTCATCGATCATTTGCGCCAAGGGCGAACGCCTATTGAGGAACCGGGGTTAAACACCCTGGTCGAGGCCGCCTTAAAATCAAACCATCTGAGCTTAAACGATGAAGTTCAGGAGGCGGATGTTTTCATGATTTGCGTGCCGACCCCGCATGAAAACGCCCGGGCCGATCTCTCCTTCGTGCGTGAAGCGGCCCAGAGCATCGCGCGCCGGTTGAAGCCGGGAAATTTGGTCATTTTGGAATCCACGGTTCCGCCGTCCACGGTTGAAAAAATTTTAATCCCGATCTTAGCCGGAAGCGGCCAAAAAATTCCCGGCGATGTTTTTGTGGCGCATTGCCCGGAGCGCGTGCTGCCCGGCAATATCCTGACGGAACTCGTCACCAACGACCGCATCGTCGGCGGCATCGACGAATTATCTCGCGAACGGGCCAAAGCCGTTTACGGGCGTTTCGTCCAAGGCGAGATTCACCTGACGGACTGCACGACCGCTGAAACCGTCAAGCTCATCGAGAATACCTTCCGCGACGTCAATATCGCTTTCGCCAATGAAGTGGAGGCCGTCTGCCGGAAAATAGGCATCAATGCCTGGGATGTCATCCGCTTGGCGAACAAGCACCCTCGGGTGAATATTCTGCGTCCGGGGCCCGGTGTGGGCGGGCATTGCATCGCGGTCGATCCTTGGTTTTTGGTGGAGGCCGCGCCTGAGGAAGCGAAAATGACGCGCTTGGCCCGAGAAATCAACGATGCCAAGCCCCTGCGCGTCATTGCCGAGATCGAACAGACCCTCAAGAATACGGGCAAGGCCAAACCCGCGTTGCTTTGCCTGGGCGCCACTTATAAAGCCAATGTCGATGATATACGCGAGAGCCCGGCTTTGCACATCATCGAGCATTTTTCGAAACGCCGGGATTTGACGTTCATGGTCGCCGATGCTCATGCTAAAAACCTCAATCACAATATTCCCTCGGTCGCTCTTAATGAGGGCTTGAGCAAAGCCGACGTCATTGCCTTGTTGGTGGACCATAAAGAATTTTTATCGTTGGATTGGCCGGGCCTTCGATCCCGAAAGGGCGCTGAGAATATTCTTGATTTCAAAGGGGTCATGCCATGAAAAAGTTGCTGCTCAAGCGCGGAAAAATCGTGGTGGCGGACGTGCCTTCTCCCGGGGCGCCGGGCGATCATGAGCTGCGGGTGCGTATCTTGGCCTCGGCCGTGTCCCCGGGCACGGAATCAGCCATCGTGGCTTCAGTCGGTTTTGACATCGGAAGGAACCCGCACTTAGTCGGCAAAGCGCTCAGGTTCGCCAAGGAGCGCGGCGTCGGCGCTTTTTTGAAAAAGCTCGATGAAGCGTTCCGGCAAGGGCGCCCGATCGGTTATTCGGCGGCCGGCATCGTGGAAGCCTGCGGCCGGCAAGTCCATGGTTTTGCGGTCGGCGATCTGGTCGCGTGCGCGGGCGCCCAATTCGCCAATCATGCCGAAGAAATTTTGGCGTCGAACCGTTTGACGGTCAAAGTGCCCATGGGCGTGAGCCTGGAGGAAGCGGCGACCGTGACCTTAGGTTCCATTGCCATGCAAGCCGTGCGCCGGCTGTCTCCTGCGCTCGGAGAGACCGTCTTGTTGATGGGTTTAGGCGCCGTGGGGCAATTGGTCGCTCAACTGCTCACTACGGCCGGCGCCAAAGTCATCGGCATGGACCGCGATCCGGCGCGTTTGGAATTCGCCAAATCAAGAGGGTGGCTGTGGCAGAGCGCGGAATCCTCGAAAGAGTCCCTGCGTCGGATCATGGAATGGACGGACGGACAGGGGGTGGATGGGGCCCTCCTGGCCGTGCATGCTCCCGGAGACGAAGGCCCGCTGGATTTGGCGGCGCGCGCTTGCGCGAAACGCGCGCGCATCACTATTTTAGGGGATACCAAAACCTCGATCCCGCGCGAGCTTCTCTATGAGAAAGATTTAAGCGTCAATATCGCGGTGGCCTATGGCCCCGGCCGTTATGATCCCGATTATGAGGAGCGGGGATTGGATTATCCCAGAGCTTATGTCCGCTGGACCAGCGAGCGCAATATGGCCTGTTATCTTGATTTGATCGCCCGCCGGAAATTAGATGTCGCGGGCTTGATTCAAGCCGTTTATCCCGTGGAGAAAGCCGAAGCCGCCTATAAAAATCTCGGTAAAGGCGGGGGGCCGATTATGACGCTGTTGACTTATGAGCCTAAAGCCAACGGTGAGCACAAATCAGGGGAGAAGCCCGCCGCGCCCGTGTCCTGGAGCGCCAGGACGGGAAAAATCCGCGTGGGCGTCATCGGCGCGGGCGGCTTCACGTCCTCGGTGCATTTGCCGATTCTGGCGCGCCTGGGTGATTTTCAAATCACCATGATTTGCAACAAACATTCCGAAAAAGCGGCGTTTATCGCCGGGCAGTACGGCGCGCGTTCGACCGCGGATTACAATCAGGTTTTAGGCGACCGGAATGTGGATTTGGTTTTAATCGGCACCCGGCACAATCTTCATGCGGCCTTGGCCGCGGCGGCATTGGAATCGGGTAAAGCCGTTTTTCTTGAGAAACCAATGGCCTTGAACATGGAAGAATTGGGGAATTTGCGCCAAGCCTATGAGCGGCGCCCCGCGCCTTTCCATGTCGGGTTTAATCGAAGATTTTCACCGTTGGCCGTTAAAATCAAGGAGCGCCTTGACAAAAGCCCGAAGCCTTGGATGCTTCAATACCGGGTGGCCGCGGAAGTCGTGCCCGCCAATCATTGGATATTAAGCGCGGAAGGCGGGGGCCGCGTCATCGGCGAGCTCTGCCATATGCTTGATTTGTCTTCGCATCTTCTTAAGCCCGCCGGCGCCGAAGGGCCTTGGATGCCGGTGGAGGTTCAGGCGTCCGCTTTATCCTCGCCTGAGCTTGCGCCGGGAGACTCCTGCGTCACGGTACTGCGCTATCCGCAAGACGCCATGGCCACCATTGTTTACGGCGCCAGCCCGGCCAAGGGCTTCGGCAAAGAACGCTTCGAAATTTTGACGCCGTCGGGCATGATGATTTTGGATGATTTTAAGCGCCTGACCATCGTCGATAACGGCGAGGTCGTTCTCCGGGAAAATCGCGCGGCCCCGGCCAAGGGTTTTGAGGAAGAATGGCGCTCCTTCGCCGAATATGTGACGGGCCGCCGGGGAACGCCGCCGGTATCGTTTGAGGAAGCGGCTGCCATCACCGAGCTTTCTTTTTTAGTCGATGAACGCCTTCGCAGCAAGCCCGAGCCCGCCTGACCCGTGTCAGGCATCAGGGAGAATTTTCGTAAAGTTAAAAATCTGCCGTTGGATCTTCTCGCGAAAAAAGCCTTAAAAAAAATCCGCGCCCATGGCCGCAATCAATACCTGCGCGCCAAGTCCCTCTTGGGCCGTCCGTCTTGGGCGGGCGAGCGGCATTTGCGCTTTGCGCTCAAACCCGAACGCCGCGATCAATTCCCGGGGCATCTTGAGCTTATTTTTCCTTTCTGGGCGAACGCGGAGGTCGATAAACTTAAAGCCATGATTTTGGAACTTTTCCCTGAACATGCGGCTGAGATTCGCCGGAAAGCCGAGCAATATTTAGCCGGCGACTATCAGATTTTAGAGCCTCAGCCGAGGAACCTGCGCGCCTTGAGCGCGGACTTTGCTTCGCGCTTCAGTCATGAGCCGACTTATTTGCCGTGGCATTATGATTGGATTCATCCCTACCGTTGGGATCCCGCCGGAACTTACCTTGATTGTCCGTTTAACGAGCTTGACGGGGTTGATGTGAAGCTTCCTTGGGAACTTTCCCGTTTTCATCATTTGGTCACCTTGGCCCAGGCGTTTTGCCTGACATCCGATCCAAGGTTTTTGGAAGAAATCGTCCGGCAGCTTGAAGATTGGCATCGTTTGAATCCTCCCGGATACGGGGTCAATTGGGCCTGCGCCATGGATGTGGGCCTGCGCGCGGTCAATGTGTTGTTCGCCTTGGGCCTGTCGGGCGCCAAGCTCCAGCGCCATGGCGACTTGGCAAGCCGCTTGGACAAAATTTTGCCGTCTTTTGTTTTCAACCATGCCCTTCATATCATTAAGAATTTGGAAGCTCCTAATAATCATTTGCTCGGCGATTTAATCGGCCTGCTGTTTTTAGCCGAATGTTACCCGCATTTTCAGGCCTCCGGCCAGTGGGGGGAATTGGCCAGGAAAAGTTTCGGCGAGCAGATGGATGTCCAGGTTTACGAGGATGGGATGGATTTTGAAAGCTCCACTTGCTACCACCGCTTGGCCGCCGAATTTTTTCTGGGGGCCTGGGTCGTCTGCGATAAGACGGGGCGGCCCTTGCTCAAGTCCTACGGAAAAAAACTGGCCCGCATGTTCGAAGCCCTGCGCGTCTTTATGAAGCCCGGCGGGCAAATGGTTCAATTCGGGGATAATGATTCGGGCCGGCTTCTGAACCTGGCTCCGGAACGGGCTCCATTGGATTGTTCTTATCTTTACGGTTTGGGCGAGCTGGCGTTTGAGCACGCGCCTTCCATGGCGGAAGGGCATCTGACGCCCGAGGCCTTGTGGTTTTTCGGGCCGAGCGCCCTTGATCGCTGGGCTGCCCGGCGTCAACAAAAACCGGTCCGGCCCGCGAGCCTTGAGCATCATCAACTACCGCAAGGCGGCATTTACAGCGTGCGCGACAATGAGCGCAAGCATTTTTTGGCGATCAGTTGTTCTAACAACGGCCAGGGCGGGCAAGGCGGGCATGCGCATAACGACCGACTGGGCTTTCATTTGACGCTTTACGGCGAAGATATTTGTGTCGATCCCGGAACCGGCGTTTATTTGCGCGACCGGGCCGCGCGCGATCAGTTTCGTTCAACCAGCCATCACAACACCTTAATGCTCGGCGGACAGGAGCAGAACCGCATGGACGTGGGCCCGTTCGGGCTGCGCCCCGATGTTTCGGCGCCCAAGGTTTTGGCCGGTACATTCAATGCTTTCGACGGCCGTTTCGTTTTTACCGGCGAGCATGACGGATACAAACGCTTGAAACCGCCGGTGATCCATCGCCGCAGCTTCAAAACAGTTCTATCTCAAGCGTTGTTTTCCTTGGAGATCGAAGATGAAATTCTTCTTGGCGCTCCTGGTTCGCCGGCGCGTATCTCAGCCGCTTGGTCTTTTGTTTTGGCCCCTGATATCGGGTTTTTGGAATTGGCGGGCGGGACCGCTCGATTTAAAACGCCGAGCGGCCGGCGATTTGTTTTGGAAGCGCCGTTTCCCCTGAGCGCAACCCAGGGCCGCTATTCCCCGGCCTTCGGCGTTTCCATCCCAACGCCCAGGCTTCAGGTTCGTTTGGAAATTGATTGCCCATCAAAACATGTATTTCGTCTAATGGAAAGCTGAGATGGTTTATTTAAGCATCGCCGTCGCTTCGTTTCTGTTGTCTTTGTGCCTGATGCCCGTGGTGCGCTGGCTGGCTTTTCGGGCCGGGCTTTTCGATTTGCCGGATCATCAGTTGAAAAGCCATGCCCGGCCCACGCCCCGTTTAGGCGGCGTCGCTATTTTTTGTTCCATTGTCCTGGTGCTGGCGGCCGCGCGTTTTTTAACCCATTACCCGACGGGCACGATCAGCAATTTCCGCTACATTCTTCTAGGCGCGGTGATTATTTTCACCTTGGGCTTGATTGACGACACCCGGCCCGGCGGCGTGCCTTATCGCTGGAAATTTATTTTTCAATTTCTGGCCGCTGGCGTGCTGATGGTCGCCTCGATCCACATTCAATTCCTGCACCCCAATTATTTGGCCGTTTTTCTTTCGCTGCTTTGGGTCGTGGGCGTGGCCAATTCGATCAACCTCATCGATATCCTCGACGGCTTGGCCGCAACCCAGGTGGCCATCGCCGCCGCGAGTTTTTTAGCCATCAGTTTTCCATCCGAGGATGTGTTGGTTAATATTTTGGCCGCCGCCATTTTAGGGTCCACAATCGGATTCCTGCCCCATAATTTATCCTCGCGCAAAAAGGTTTTCATGGGCGACGCCGGCAGCCTGACCTTGGGTTATTTGCTGGCTGTTCTGGCCTTGGGCTCCTCTTATTCGACATACAATCCCTACGCTGTTTACGCGCCGATCTTGATCCTCGGGGTTCCGATTTTCGAGACTTTTTTTCTGATGTATATCAGGACCAAGCAAGGGCTCTCGCCTTTTCGCGGCAGCAGGGATCATATCGCTCACAGGCTTCAGGCCCTGGGTTTTTCCGAGGAAAAAATCGTTTTGGTCATGGGAGCCGCAACCTTGGCCTTTTCCATGGTCGCTTATTTGATTACGCAGGTCACTGAACCCATTGTCGCCGCGCTGATTTACGGCGCTTTAATCGCCACTTTATTCATTATTGCCTGGGGTTTGACTAAAATTAAGCCCAAACCAATCTCATGACGACGGTCATTATCGGCGGAGGCTTGGCCGGGCTTTCAGCCGCCTATCACTTAAAGCGCGATTGGGTTATTTTTGAAAAAGACACAAAGGTCGGAGGCTTGGCCGCGTCCGAGCATGAGGCCGGATTCACCTTCGACAAAACCGGCCATTTGCTGCATATGCACAATCCTTACACCAAAGGCTGGCTGATCGACAATCTGCTTAAAGACAAATTGGCGCTCTTGAAACGGGATTCCTGGATTTATTCCAAGAATGTTTTCACGCGTTTCCCTTACCAAGCCAATACTTACGGCCTGCCGCCTAAAATCGTCGCGGACTGCGTTGTTTCCTTTCTAAAAACCAGGGACAAAATGGCCAAGCCTTCCCCGGATCCGAGTTTCCACGATTGGTGCCTGGAAACCTTCGGCGCGGGCATCTCCAATCATTTCATGTTTCCTTACAACCGCAAGCTTTGGCGCGTTGATTTGAAAAAAATGACGACGGAGTGGATCAGGAATTTCGTCCCCGTGCCTTCTCGCGAAGAAGTTCTCTACGGAGCTCTCGTTGATCAGAAGAAATTCTTCGGCTATAACGCCACGTTTTATTACCCCAAGCAAGGGGGCATCCAGGCTCTTCCGGACGCGATCGCTTCCTGTCTAGAGGGCGCGGACCTTTACATGGGCGTTGATGTCGTTGAAATCAATTGGCAGAAAAAAGAGCTCACCACCAGCCAGGGCCGCCGCTATTCTTACGACTGGCTGATCAATACGGCTCCCTTGAACCAATTTTTGGAGCGATTGACCCCGCGCCTGCCCAAAGCGCTCGACGCAGCCAGAGCCAAGGCTTTAAATTACACCGTGGTTTATAACCTGAATTTGGGCATCACTAATCCCAAACCCAGCGAAAAACATTGGGTCTATTTTCCCGAAGGCAAGTTTCGTTTTTACCGCATCGGCACATCGAGCAATTTCGCTCCGGCCCTGGCGCCGCCGGGCATGAGCTCTTTTTACGTGGAATTTGCGGCCTGGGAACGGGAGCATTTCGACTATAAGAAAATGCTCAATCACACGATTTCGGCTCTTCGCGGTTTGGGCTGGATGCGGCCTAAAGACGAGGTGTCCATGACCAAGTGGATACGCATTGCCCCGGCCTATGTCATTTTCACCAAGGAGCGCAGGAATTTCCTGCCCGAAGCCTTCAAATTCCTTGAGCAAAACAATATTCTGTCAACGGGCCGCTACGGAGCGTGGAAGTATTCCTTTATGGAGGAAGCGATTTTAGACGGCAAAGCAGCCGCGGAAAAAGTCTTGTCAGCCTCCACGGTTTAAATTGCAAGGCAAGATCAGAGTCCTTCACTTAATCACCAAACTTGAATTCGGGGGCGCTCAGCAAAATACCCTTTATACTGTCGGCCATTTAAACAGGGAAGGCTTCGACGTCCATCTGGTCTGCGGCGTGGGCGGATATTTGGATAAAGAAGCCCTGTTGCTTCCCAAGGGAATTCAGATTCATTGGCTGCGCTTCATGAAGCGTCAAATTCGGCCTTGGTGGGATTTATTGGCTTTGTTTGAGCTGATTGTTTATTTGCGGCGCATTCGGCCCGATATCATCCATACCCATTCTTCCAAGGCCGGCATTTTAGGCCGATGGGCCGCGAAACTGGCCGGCGTTCCCGTTGTCATCCACACTTTCCACGGATTCGGTTTTCATGATTTTCAAAAGCCCTTAACCCGCAGCCTCCTGGCTTTTTCCGAGCGCATCACCGGAAAAATCACGACCCAGTTTGTTTTCGTTTCCAAAAGCAATGAAGAATACGCCAAGCGTTGGAATATTACGGCTAAAGAGCCCCCGGTTCTTATCCGCAGCGGGGTGGCGCTCAAGTCTCTGGATCAGTTGAGCGCGGATCATCGCAATAAAAAACGCAAAGAGTTGAATTTGTCCACCGACGCTTTGGTTGTGGCCACGGTCGGCAATTTAAAGGCTCAGAAAAACCCGGAGCACTATATCGAGCTTGCCCGGCGCTTCAAGAATCATGCCTCACTGCCTGTCTTTTTATTCATTGGCGGCTGGGAGGGGGGCGGAGCGCGGGAAACGATTTTTCAGCAAGCGCCGCCCAATCTTAAATATTTGGGTTGGCGCGAAGATGTCCGGGAAATCCTCAATGCTTCGGATATTTTCGTTATGACCAGTTTATGGGAAGGACTGCCGAGATCTTCGGTGGAAGCCTTGCGCCTGGGCTTGCCTGTGTTGGCTTATGCCGCGGATGGTTTAAGGGAAGTGATTCAAAACGGCAAGAACGGCTTTCTTTTGACTTCGGGCGACCTTGATGCCATGGAACGCAGGCTCAAGGCCGTGCTTGAAGATGCCGGTCAGCGCAAATCCCTGTCTACGGCAGCCAAGGCCGCGATTAATGAGGATTTCGATATCGATGCCATGGTCCGCCGCCAGGAAAAGCTTTATTCCTCTCTTTTTTCTCCAATCACAACACGTCTATGACCCGCAACGTTTTAATCTGCGTCGTCAAATCCCCCAAAGACTTAAACATGATTCTTCGTTCGCGTCTCTACCGCATTCCCCAATCCCATGCCCCCAAACGAAAACTCCGTTATGTCGCTTTTTATCAGCCGGTGTCTACCCAAGAAAATTTGGGCCTTATTAAAATGCGGCCCCAGGGGTTTGATGGTTTAATCAGATACTGGGCGAGTGTTCGGAAAATAGAAACCGTAAAGCGCCGCGATATCGTTAGAGATGAGCCGGAACATCCCAGAGCCAATGAGCCGTATTATCTTTTACATTTAGGTCCTTGCCGCACGTTGCCTCAACCTATTCTTAATCAGCGCCGCATGCGCGTGACCTTCGGCTTCACCACTTTGGGAAAACTCAAAAACTGTCGGGAAGTTAAAGAGCTTTTTGATTTGCCGCCTATCGAAGAGATGGTCGAGGAGTATGTGAAGGCAACCGGTTTTCCTTATCGAAGAGAATACACGATTCGCCTGACTCCTAAAAAACGATGGCGCCTTGATTTTGCGCTATTTCTGAAAACCAGCCGTTTGGGCATTGAATGCGACGGGTTCCGTTCCCATCGCCGTGCCGATCAGAAACAAAAAGACAAAATAAAAGACGCTGATCTGAGCGTTTTGGGTTGGCGTATTTTAAGGTTGTCGGAGGGGGAAATCATGAACGATCAAAAGGCTTGCCGGGAAAAAATCGCGGCCGCGTTAAAATCATGACAAGTTTCACCGAATATCTTTATTTCAACACCAAGAAACGCAAGGACTTGACCAATATCACCCAAACCATTCAAGAGCTGGTCACCAAAAGCAGGATTCAAGAGGGCATGTGCCTGGTCAGCGCCATGCATATCACCGCCGGCATTTGGGTCAATGATGAAGAGGAGGGGTTGAAACAGGATTTAATGGATTTGCTTGAGCGCCTGGCGCCGGTCGGCGATTACCGCCACCATCAAACCGGAGAAGATAACGGCGACGCGCATTTAAAAAGAACGCTGATCCATTACCAGACTGTTTTGCCCGTGACCGCAGGCAAACTCGACTTAGGCCCCTGGGAACAGGTCTTTTACGCGGAATTCGACGGCCAAAGAAAAAAACGCGTCATCGTTAAAATCCTGGGCGAGTAAATCAATCGTTTATTTATTCGTAATGAGTCCACATCCGAAGGACTTTGACGGTTTTTATGTCTTTGAGGACTTGATACACCAAACGGTGCTGAATATTGATTCTGCGTGAATAGGCTCCGGCAAGGTCGCCTACCAGTTTTTCAAAAGGGGGCGGGTTGGCAAAAGGGTTTTTAGCGATAATATCCAGCAGTTTTTGGGCTTTCGTTTTTAGCCCGGCTTGGGCAAGTTTTTTAGCATCCTTCTGGGCGTCCTTAGTATAGACTAGGCGCCAAACTACCACTTAAGGCTTTTAGCGCACTGGGAGATCGGAGTTTTTAAACCTTTTTTGATGGATCGGCGCATCTTGGGAATGGAAAGCAGGTAAAGCGTCTCTTGAATAGAGCGCCAATCTTCTTCTGAAATCAATACGGCATGCGTCCGTTTCCCCGTAATGTGCACGGGTTCATGGGAGGCCGCCGACCGGTCGATCAGGCGGTATAGGTTCGTCCTGGCTTCGCTCACCGTCATTGTGATCATAATGAATCGTACCAGAAGTCGTACGATTTTGCAATAGCGTGATTCGTTGCCGACAAATGCCGATATAATGATCATCTGTTTCAATGCCGGAAATTTTGCATCAAGACAAGAAAATTGAGTATTCCTTGAAATTTAGAGCCTGGAAGCGCAGGTTGACCTTGCGCATCAATCAAGAGGGGGAAGTGGCGGTCAGTGCGCCCAAATCCGCCCGGCAAAAGGACATTGAAGCCTTTGTGCTCAAACATGCGGATTGGATATTTAGACAGACCGATTTTTTCCGCAACCGGCTCGCGGAGCATCCGCCCAGGGAATTCGTCAGCGGAGAATCCTTCCCGGTGCTGGGGAAAAATTACAGATTTCAGTTTGCGATATCCGAAGCGGTTAAACGTAATTTTTGCGGTATCGAAGATGGCTGCCTAAGAATGGTTTTGCCCGCCGGCAAGCAAAACGATTTGAAAGAGGCGGCGCGGCGCGCTCTGATGGACTTTTATAAGGGCTTGGCCGCGCAGAAAATACAAGAACACATGCAACAGTATGCGCCTATCCTAGGCGTCACACCGGCAAAGTGCCGGGTCGGCAATCAAAAAAGCCGCTGGGGAAGCTGCTCCGGCAAAGGAAATCTAAGATTTAATTGGCGTCTGGCCATGACCCCTGCGCCGGTTTTGGAATATGTGGTGGTCCATGAATTGTGCCACCTGAAGCACCCCAATCATTCGGACCGGTTCTGGCGGATGGTGCAATCCGTTTTGCCCGACTACAAATCCCGAAGAGTTTGGCTAAGGCTAAACAGTTTGGCGTTGTTTCGAATGATTTGATCCAGGCTGTTGAAAATATGACTACTTATGACTATAATATAGTCATGATATCAGCTAATATTGCTAATCTTAAGGCGCGTTTAAGTTATTACCTTAATTTGGTTAAGAGGGGAGAAGAAGTTTTGGTTTTAGATCGAAAAACACCGATTGCTAAAATTTTGGCCTCACCTAAGTCGGTGAGTGATTTCAAAGTCATTCCAGCTAAGGCAAGCCCCGAGCAATTTTTACGTTTAAAAACCCGTCCTTTACGACACAAAATTGATGTCGTCGCCGATCTGCGCGAAGATAGAGATAGGCGGTGAGTTCCGCCCCATTGATCGCTTACTTGGACTCTTCGGTCATCCTTCGCAAGATACTCGACTCCGGCGGTGCGAGCTCTTTCTTGGGGTCTGATGTGAATCTTTATACCAGCGAACTTACAAGAGTGGAAGCTTTGAGGGTTTTGGATCGTTATCGTCTTGAAGGTAAGCTCAACGATTTTGAAATGGCGGATAAAACGCAGACCCTGGTAAAGGCCTTGCAGGCTTTCAATCTTATCGTCTTAAGCGCTTCCATACTTGATCGAGCCGCCGCAAGTTTTCCAACCGTTATTGGAACGCTTGATGCCATTCATCTCGCTTCAGCCCTACATTTACTCGAGCATGAAAAAAGGGAACTGCTGTTTGCCACCCATGATGTCCGGCAGGGTCTTGCCGCCCAAGCCGTAGGCCTTAGGTCTGAAGGTTTTGTTTTGCCGAAGGCATAATCCGAGATCTACCTGTACGAATACTCTCGAGGCCGCAAAATGTCCCCGGAAGAGAAGACTGGTTCATCCCATGGCCTTATTGAGTCATTGGCCATAAAGAGGGAATCCTTGAACTCTCATCTATGTCTTTTTTGAGGGTATGCTTGGCTACTGAATATGTGTCGAAAATATTGGTGCTGTAAATCGTTAAGGGCACTTACTTTTAGCAGCACATGCTCAATTTTTTGTTTTCGGAGCAGAGGCTGTGAAAGAGGAGGCGCAGCGAAGCCTCCTGGAGCCGGTAATTTTCTAACTGCCCCCACTTGCCAAGGTACTCTGACATGAGGCTTGGGATTGGCGTTAATGGCTCTGGCATTGTGACCTGATCGGCATCGCCGAGGCTGTGCCGCGCGCGCAACGCGGCGGCACAAGCCAATGGTTAGGGCGCACTCTTTTCGGTGCTCTACGTCACCGATCCCGTCCCAAAGCTCGGATAATAAATTTATATTCATATGCTAAGTCTATCAATAATAAAATCTCCGACGGTGAGTTGACAGTAAATATTGCAATTCCTTATAATGTCTACCAATGAAACAAAATAACCCAATTGCCAATATCCGCGCCGCCCGCAAGAAGGCTGAAGAATCCGTCAGCGATATGCAGGATCAAAAGCTGAAGGAAAAGGCCTTTGAGGTCATATTGGGCCACCTGCTCTCCGGGGGTGGATCCAATGTGGGTTTCGTGGCCAATTCTACCCATAAGAAGCAAGCCCTGGCTGTACCCGCGCGCACCGCAAAGGGATCAGGAAAGGGCGGGCCGACTGAGCGAGTCTCGGATTTAGCGCGTGAAGGGTTCTTTAAGAACGCAAAGTCGATTTTCGATGTGCGTGAGGCATTGCGCGTCGCGGGTCATTCATATCCGATTACGACGTTAAGCCCGATTCTGGTCCGGCAAACGCGGCGTAGAGTGTTGCGCCGGACCCAGGAAGTTCGAAAGGGTAAGGGAAAAATATTCGTGTATTCGAACTGGTGAGGATGCAGAAATGAAACTGGAAATTCGTTTCATTGATGATGCCGAAAACATCTATCAGGGTGAGGTTGTTCTGGAGAAGTTGGGAACTAAATCTAAGGTAACTGTTGCGCGTAAGGCGCTGGCGCCTGCCCGGGCGCCCAAGATTGATTTCAACGCGCCGATGCGTTTCTTCATGAAGACGCACGCGCGTTCTCTTAAGGGCCCCGAGAAATTTACGCTTCTGCTGGCCTATCTTGCAAAAGGTAAAACTGGAAATGCGACGGTCCCGGTTAAATCGGTTGAGGACGCCTGGAGCAAGATGGTCGGCTTGATGGGGGGCGCCTATAATCGGGCCTACTCCAACAGGGCGAAGGACAACGGTTGGGCGGATTCACCCAAGAAGGGCGTGTATGTTCTTCTTCCGCGCTGGTCGGAGATACTTAATTGAGTTCACCGGCAAAGGTTATCGAAGCTCAGATCGCGACTAAATTTGAGAAGAAGCACGTCGTGGCGGCCATTGATCACCATATTGCGGCGATTGAGAAGTTTCAGCACCAGGACTGGGAGGGCGCGATCGTGAAGGATGGCAAGTTTATTGAAGCGATCATGAAGGCCGTATCCTTGTATGCCGGACAGACGTTGCCTGCTTCACGAGATTTCAAGGTTGATAAGGTTATTAACGACCTGTTTGCCATGCCGCGGACCAGCCTCGATGACACGATTAGGCTCGTGATCCCGCGTGCATGCAGATTTGGCTATGAAATCGCCAGTAACCGCGGTGCTCGCCACGATCCGGGTGAGGTCGATCCAAACGAAATGGACGCCGATGTTATCGTAGTTTTATGTTCTTGGATAATGGCCGAGCTCGTGCGTTATTCTGGCCGCGGCGCTTTGAGCCTAAAGGATGCCAGCGATCTCGTCGCGGAATTGATGGAGAAGAAATACCCGCTCACTGAGGAAATTGATAGACGTCCGTATTTTAACATCAAGAAAATCAGCGCGCGCGAGGTCGGCCTGCTGACCTTGTGGTATCGGCACCCACGGCGAGTCACCGTGGATACTCTTGTTGATACGATCTGTCGTCATCAGTTTTCCATCAATAATGCGAAGCTGGCGGTCAGACGACTCGCTAGTGTTGTAGATGACGATGGGAACTCTCTTCGCCTGCGTGCGCTTGGAATGGAAGAGGCGGAAGGAATCATTCGGCGTGCCGGTGCGCCAGAAGTGAGGAAATAAGAGTGGACCAAGCAACGATGTTAAAGGACCATGAAAAGCGAATAGCTGCTCTCGAGGCCATCATTTCGAAAAAGAAAGGGCCTCCGCTCAAAGCGGGCAAGAATTCGCTGTCCGATGCCCTGATTGAGCTGAGGGATGCTCGCTTCTTTTCCACTCCGCGTGTCGCGGGCGAAGTCTTTGCCAAAGTCCAAACAAAGTATCCATGCGATGCTGGGCGTGTGGCCGTGGCATTGTTTCGTCTAGCAAAAGCCCGGACGCTCAGGATTACTTCTAAAAAGGTCGCGGACAAAAAGTACAAGGTATACGTCTGGTAGGAGTTCTATTGGCGCCCTAACGTCCCGCATGAGCGGACGGAGCCGGGGTCGCGAAGCGACGCTGGCGACGGTCCGCCTCGATGCGGTGGTTAGGCCGCATTTTCAGCGAAGCTCCTTGCGGACGACCAACTTCAAGCCCGACCAAACTTCGCTCACGGCGCAAACCTTTACGTCTACGAACCCAAGCGGGAGCGCCAATTCGCGAACTGTGTCTTCGATGATGTCAGTTTGCACTTTCGATGCCTTCTTCGGCCAGGAAACCCACACCACAGCATCGCTCTTGATGGATTTACGCAGAGCCACGAGTTCCGCTTTTAGAGATGATTTCTTGTCGCTGAAGACGTGGACGATATCCGTACGCTGGGAGACCTTCTTCTCGAAAACAACGCTCGGCGGGACAGGCTTGAGTAGTTGAGCGTAATCGTCCGGGGCGTACTTTGCGGCAACGCGACTGCGCTCGGTGGTACCGAGTTTCTGTTCGCTCAACCATCGACGCTTTTGGGGGCCTCGGACAGCTGATTTTGATGTTTCCATTGTGTCCTCCTTAACCTATTTTAGCTGCCTCGAAGTTAACCGGGGCACAATACTCTTTAGACAAGAGGGAAGCTTAGGGAAAATACCTGTCTAATTAGTCGAGGCAGTTCGGCGTCGCTTTTAAGCGACGGCGGCGGTGCGGCGGCCCATGTTCTTTACGATGGCTGCGCCGAATTCGGACGTTTTGAGTTTTTTGGCTCCTTGCATTTGGCGCTCGAGATCGTAGGTGACGGTTTTTGCTTGAATCGTGGCCTCAAGGCCGTGTACAACCAGGTCCGCGGCTTCCTGCCAGCCTAGATGCTCCAGCATCATGACGCCGGAGAGAATCAGCGAACCCGGATTGACCATGTCTTTGCCCGTGTATTTGGGAGCGGTGCCGTGCGTGGCCTCGAATACGGCCACGCCGTCGCCGATGTTGGCGCCGGGGGCGATGCCCAGGCCGCCCACCTGGGCGGCGGCCGCGTCTGAAATATAGTCGCCGTTTAAATTGGGAGTGGCCAGCACGCTGTACTCATCAGGTCGCAGGAGCAATTGTTGGAATGTCTGGTCGGCGATGCGGTCTTTAACGAGGAGTTTGCCCGAGGGCATTTTGCCCTCATATTGATCCCAAAGTTCCTGCTCGGTGACGATTTTGTCGCGGAATTCTCCTTTGGCCACCTCATAGCCCCAGTCGCGGAAGGCGCCTTCCGTGAATTTTTGGATATTGCCCTTATGAACCAAGGTCACCGAGGGCTTTTGATGGTCCAAGGCGTATTGGATGGCCATGCGCACCAGGCGCTTGCTGCCGGTGGCCGAGATCGGCTTGATCCCGATGCCCGAATCCGCCCGGAATTTTTTGCCCATCTCTTTAGTCAAAAATTCGTAGACCTTTTTTTGTTCCGGCGTTCCGTTCTCAAATTCAATGCCCGCGTAAACGTCTTCCGTGTTTTCGCGGAAAATGACGATGTTGAATTTTTCAGGAGCTTTGACCGGGCAGGGAACGCCTTTAAACCAGCGCACGGGCCGCACGCAGGCGTAAAGGTCGAGTTTTTGGCGCAGGCCCACATTGACGGAACGGAATCGCGGCGTGACCCATTCGGACTCGCATTTCGCGCATTGAGCCGGGCGTTTGCCGTTCGTCTCGTTTTGTTCCGTCGCGCAGACGAGGCAGACGAATTTAAACCCGCCGGCAGGCGTGGTCAGCGGGCCTTTGATGGCCACACGGAAATCAGAAATCGTATCCAAAGTTTCTTGGGGGAGCACGGTGTCCTTGTCGTAGTGCATGAGCGCGGAGAGTCCCGCGTAAATTTCCATCCAGACGATTTTCTTTTTGCCGCCGTAGGCTTTCTCAACAGCGGCATCTAAAACGGGCTGCGTGCCTTTCCAAAGATCGGGCCCGGTGCCGTCTCCGGCGAAAAAGGGAATGATGGGGCGCTCCGGCGCCTCTAATTTGCCGTTTTTGAATTGAATTTTCGCGCCGCCGGCGGGGACCTTTACTTTTTGATATTGACCCATGAAGCCTCCGAGAAATTTTTATAATTGATGACTCATTTTACAGAAATAAAACCTTCAACGCCCTTAAAAAACGCTCCTGATATTAGTAAGCTAAACCCATGCCCCTGATCTATCGAACCGAAGAAATCGTCAGCGAAGGCGGCCTTTCCTTCTCAGGCCCGATTGAAGAGACCAAGTCCTTTGCCGAGGATATCGCGAGCCCGACGGCCCGCCTCAATGAGCGCCTGGAAGCCGAATTCGAGATTTCCATCGGATCCAAAGAGCTTTTGCTGCTGGGGCAAATCGAGGGCGGTTTTAAGCTCGTTTGTTCGCGCTGTGGGGATGAATTCGAGCAGTCCTTTACCCAGGAGCTTGAGGAAACGTATCCTTTAAGCGCTCCTGAAATCGACGTCGGGGAGCAAATCCGCCAAGCTTTGGTCCTTGTTTTGCCGGTCAAGCCTTTATGCCGGGGGGACTGCCGTGGCTTGTGCCCCACCTGCGGGGTTAACCGCAATAAAGAGGCCTGTTCCTGCCGGCCTGCAATCTCAAATCCATTTGGTAAACTTAAGGATATCTATAAGAGAAAGGAGCAATAAAAGCTATGCCCAATCCAAAGAAGAAACATACAAGGCATCGCACCGGCATACGGCGGGCGTCCAATTGGCGCGTGGAGCCGGTGGCTGCCGTGCCTTGCCCTAATTGCAAGGGAATGAAGCTGCCGCATCGCGTTTGCGGCAAATGCGGGTTTTACGGCGGACGGCTCGTCATCACTCCCAAAATGGAAAAGTCCAAGAAAGGCGAACAGGGCGGGCAGCAATAATGAAAAGAATCCCCATCGCTCTGGATGCCATGGGGGGAGATTTCGGCTGTGAACCCCTGGTCAAGGGCGCTCTGGAAGCCCTGGATCGAGAGCCGAACCTCGAGGTTCATTTAGCCGGCGTTCCCAAAGATTTGGAGAGCGCCTTATCAAAATTCGAACCCGGTTGGCGAAACCGGGCCATCAAAATCGTGGTTTCGTCCGAAGCCGTGGGCATGGGCGAGGGCACGTTCGCCATCGCCAAGCGGCGCAAGGATTCCTCCATCGCCAAATGCCTCGAATTGTTGAAAGCGGGCGAAGTGGCCGGGGTCATGAGCGCGGGCTCGACCACGGCCAGCGTGTATTGGGCGCTGGAGATTCTTGGCACGTACCCGGATGAGTCGTTAAAACCCGGCCTTCCTATTCCATGGCCGAATAGCCGGGGCGCCACTTATCTCATGGATGCGGGCGCGACTCCAGACGCGGACGCGCGGCAATTGGCCCATTTCGCGGTGCTGGGCAGCCTCTATGCTAAAGCCATGCTGGGCAGGGAATCGGTGAGGGTCGGGCTGTTGTCCATCGGCGAAGAGCGCACTAAGGGCAATTCAAAGATTAAGGAAGCCTATCGTTTGATCGAAAAGTTGATCCCCAATGATTTCGCGGGCATGGTCGAGGGCAAGGATTTGCCCTTGGGCCGGGTGGATGTGGTGATTTGCGACGCATTCGTCGGCAATATTGCGCTCAAATTAGGCGAGGGCTTTATTGAGGAAGCCGGGCGCATGCTCAAGAAAAATTTAAACTGGCTGGGCAAATTAGGCGGCCTGTTAATGCTGCCCAGCTTAAAGAAACTCAAAAAGAAGCTTTCCTGGGAAGCCATCGGCGGCGCGCCTTTATTGGGCGCGCGCGGAAATTTGTTTATCGGGCACGGGCGTTCTTCTCCGGCCGCGATCGCCAGCGGGCTTGTTCGCTGCGGGCAATTCGCGGCCATCGAAGGAACGGCAAAAATCCAAGAAGAGTACCTGAGACATTACGCGGCTTTGATCGCCAACCCAGGAGGCGTGGCGGCAGCGGGCAAGCTCTCTTGATTTTGACGGGGTTTTTTGCCTAGACTGCAAGCGGAGGGGATGAATTATGCTAGAAGTGGCATCTCAGAAAACCGAGCAATGATCAAGATTGAGATTAAAGGATAGGGTAGCTTTAATCACCGGCGCGGCCCAAGGCATCGGCCGGGCCACGGCCAAGCTTTTCCACGCGGAGGGCGCGAAAGTCGTTCTTTGCGATTTGGATGCCGCCGCTCTTGAGTCCGCGGCCAAGGAAGTGTCCGGATCGGGCGATTCCGTGGCCACGGCCGCGGGCAATGTGACCAAGAAAGAGGATTGCGAAGCCGCGGTCCAAAAAGCCGTCGCAACGTTCGGGCGCATCGATATTTTGGTCAACAATGCCGGCATTACCAAAGATAATTTGATCATGCGAATGACTGATGATCAGTGGAACGCGGTGATGGACGTCAACTTAAAGGCCGCCTTTTACTTGATCAAGGCTTGCGCCCACCCGATGATGAAGCAGCGCTACGGGCGCATCGTCAATATCGCCTCGGTCGTGGGTCAATACGGCAATCCCGGCCAGGCCAATTATGCGGCCAGCAAAGGCGGGTTGATCGCCCTGACCAAGACCGTGGCCAAGGAATTGGCCTCCCGCAACATTTTGTGCAATGCCATTGCTCCGGGATTCGTGCGCACGCGCCTGACCGAGGTGCTTCCGGAGGAGATCAAAAAGCAATTTATGACCTGGACGCCTTTGGGGCGTTTCGCCGAACCCGTGGAAGTGGCCAAAGTCTGCCTGTTCTTGGCCTCGGACGACGTCAGTTATGTGACGGGACAAGTCATCGGGGTTAACGGCGGATTGTACATGTAGATTTTGACATGCCTAAAAGTAAGGCGTGTTTAATGCTAAAGGGCCTTGGACCGAAAGAGTTAGGAGTTAGTGAAGGGGAAATCCCTTCCCTGTCTCCTAGCGTCTTAAAGCCGGGCTCCAAATGAAAATGAGCAGTGGAGGAACTCTCATGGCCGTAACAAACGACGTTGAGGCGCGCGTAAAAAAAATCATCGTGGAGCAGTTAGGCGTGGACGCAGGGGAAGTCAGTCAGAATTCCCACTTTGTCAACGACCTGGGCGCAGACTCTCTAGACACCGTTGAGCTCGTCATGGCTCTGGAAGAAGAGTTTAACGCCGAGATTCCGGACGAAGACGCAGAGAAGATTCAAACCGTCGGCCAAGCGGTCGAGTACATTAGAACGCACGGCAAGAAATAGCGAATCTGTTTCGCTTTAATATCTTGTCGACAAGGCGGCCTTGGTGTCCGCCTTGTTGTGATTCATGGTCACGGCCGAAGGCCTTGCTGCCGAACAGCGCTTGAGCGAACTCGAACGCGCGCTCGGTTACGCATTTAAAGATAAACAGCTCCTGGAGCTGGCGTTGACGCACAGCTCGTTCGGGTCGGAGCATAACCTCGGGGTTTCCAACGAACGCCTGGAGTTCTTAGGCGACAGCGTGTTCAACATGCTGGTGGCCGAGTATCTTTACGGCAAATTCGCGGATGCGGACGAGGGGAAGCTCTCTAAACTCAAATCAATGCTGGTCGCCAAAAAGAGCCTCTTGGAATTGGCGCAGCACTTAAACCTCGAAGCTTATGTGCGCGTCAGTTCAAAGGAAACGCTCGACGCCAAGCAATTGGTGACCAGGGAACGCGACAATATCCTGGCTAATTGCGCGGAAGCGGTGATCGGCGCCTTGTACCTTGAAGCCGGCCTTGAAGTTTGCCGGCAATTGGTGGTGACGCGTTGGGTCATGAAGAAAAAGCGCCTAGTGATCAGGGATTACAAGAGCCGGCTTCAGGAAGTCATCCAAAAAACGTACAAGAAAATTCCGGAGTACCGCGTCCATCAATGCTGGGGGCCCGAGCACGCAAAAACGTTCGAGGTGGAGGCATGCTTTGAGGGGAAAATCTTGGGCCGGGGCATCGGCAAGAATAAGAAGGAAGCCGAGCAGGTCGCAGCCAAAGAGGCGCTGCGCAGCTTCAAGGTGATCTTGAAGCAGGAAGAATGACAGAAAAAAGGAGATCAATATGTTGTTGACATTGGACCACGAATTTACGGACGAACAAAGGGAAATCATCAAACTGGCGCGGGAAATCGCCGAAAAAAAGGTCAAGCCCGTCCGCGCCCATCACGATGAAACGGAAAAATTCCCCTGGGAAGTCATCGAAGAGTTCCGGCGCGCGGATCTTTTCGGCGTGTATTTGCCGCAGGAGTACGGCGGTTTGGGCGGCGCCAATACGGAGCTTTGCCTGGTCACGGAGGAAATATCCAAAGTCTGCGGCGGTATCGCTCTTTGCATCGCGGCGTGCGGCTTGTGCGCGATTCCGATTCTTCTTTTCGGCACGGACGAGCAGAAGAAGCGCTGGCTGCCGGATTTAGCCAGCGGCAAGCGCCTGGGCGCTTTCACCATTACCGAGCCTGAAGCCGGTTCCGAGGCGACGGCCACCAGGACTACGGCTAAGCGCGAGGGGGATTACTATATCCTCAACGGCATGAAGAACTTCTGTTCCAACGGCGAGGTTGCGGAAATTTATACGCTCTTCGCTTCGACCAACCCAAAGAGAGGGGCGCGGGGTATTTCGGCCTTTGTCGTTGAAAAAGGAACTCCGGGCTTCTCCTTCGGCAAGAAAGAAACCAAAATGGGCATTCGCGCCAGCCCCACGTACGAACTGGTGCTCAATAACTGCAAAGTGCCGGCCAAGAACCTGCTTTGGGAAGAGGGGCGCGGGTTGTTCGTCGCGCAGGCGACGTTCGACTTTTCCCGTCCCGGCGTCGGCGCCCAGGCCGTGGGCATCGCTCAGGGCGCCTTGAATGAGGCCATCGAGTACATGCGCGTGCGCAAACAATTCGGCCAGGCCATCATTCATTTCCAGGCTCTCCAGCACATGCTCGCGGATTGCGCCACCAAGATCGAAACATCCAGGGCTCTGCTCTATGCGGTCAACCGCGTCATGGATCGAACTCTCAAAGAGGCCTTCAGCCGGAGTCAAGCTTCCGGTAAAACGGTTTACGAGGAAATGACGGCTTTGAGCGGCGCCCGCCTGACGAAATATTCGGCCATGGTCAAACTCTCTTGTTCGGAGACGGCGATGGCTGTGACCACCGACTGCGTTCAGATGTGCGGCGGCATCGGTTACATGCGGGATTTCCCCATCGAGAAATTTATGCGGGACGCGAAAATCACGCAAATCTACGAGGGGACGAGCCAGATTCAGAAAAACGAAATCGCCATGATGACCATTAAAGAGTATGCTTCCAAGGCCAACACCAAGGAGGCTCTGAGCGTCTAATGCCTTTGAATATTGTCGTCTGCATCAAACAAACGCCGGCTTCCTCATCCGTCCAGATCGATCCCCATACCGGGGAGTTGATGTCCACCGGGTTGACCTATGCGATCAGCCCGTTTGATGAATACGCCTTGGAAGAAGCGATCCGTTTGAAAGAGCGCGTTCCCGGCTCGTGGACCGCGGCCGTGACCATGGGTCCGGCGCGCTCGGAAGAAATCCTGCGCGAGGCGATCGCCCGCGGCATCGACAGCGTGTACCATCTCTCGGACGAGGCGTTCAATGATTCCGATTCCTACGCCACGGCCTACGTGCTGTCCATGGGCATTCGGAAAATTCAGCAGGAAAAAGGCAAAGTGGACGTGGTTATCTGCGCCAAACAGACCAATGACGGCGATACGGGCCAGGTGGGCCCCGGTTTGTCCGCCTGGCTGGATTGGCCCAATGTCGCCTTCGTCAAGAAGGTCGAGGAAATCAACGATCAAATCGTGCGCGTGGAGCGCATGATGGAAGACGGCATGGATGTTCTGGAAATGAAGCTGCCGGCCTTGATTTCCGTCGTCAAAGAGATCAATGAGCCGCGCCTGCCTTCGCTTAAAGGCAAAATGGCCTCTAAAAAAGCGGTCGTCGCCAAATGGTCGGCCGCTGATATCGGCGCCGATGCCGCGCACTTGGGGTTGACGGGCAGCCCGACTAAGGTGTGGAAAAAAGACGCGCCGGCCAGAAGGCAAGGCGGCGTGCGCATCGAAGGCGCCACCATCGAAGAAAAGGCGCAAAAATTCGTCGAAAAGCTTAAAGAGCTGAAACTTCTATAGGAAGGAAAAATACCATGTCCGAAACAAATCTCGGTCAATATAAAGGCGTTTGGTGCGTCGGCGAAATTCGCCGCGGTAAATTGGTCCCAACCGTTTACGAGCTCTTGTCCATCGGCGGCAAGCTTGCCGGAGATTTGGGCGAGCCGTTGTCCGTGGTGCTGGTCGGCCATCAACTTGATGGATACGCGAAGGAACTTTTTGAAGCGGGCGCGGCCAAGGTTTACTTGGCCGATCATCCTGAATTGGCTAATTTCATCGATGAAGCTTACGTCAAAGTTTTGGCTGATTTGATTGAAAAAGAGAAGCCTAATAAGCTTCTCTTGCCGGCGTCCACGATCGGCCGTTCCATCGCGGGACGCTTGGCCGTTCGTCTAAAAACCGGAGCCATGGCGGATGTGACGGATTTGTCCGTCAGCTCAGGCAATAACGGCGTGGCCAATGGCGTCTTAAAAGCGATGCGCCCGGCCTACGGCGGCAATCTGATCGCCACTGTTTTGTGCGAGCGCAGCCGTCCCGAGATCGTGACCGTGCGGCCCATGGTTTTTTCGAGAGCCGCACGCAGCGCCGGGAAAACCGGCGAAACCGTAAAAGTCGCCGTGGACCCTTCTTCCTGGAATTCAAAAACAAAATTCGTGAATTTTGTTCCCGAACAGAACACCGAGATTGATATCGGTTCCGCGGATAAAATCGTTTCCGGCGGCCGGGGCTTATCCAAAGCCGAGGGCTTTGAGACGATCCGCGCTCTGGCCAAAGTTTTGGGGGCGGCTGTCGGCGCTTCCCGGGCGGCGGTTGATTCCGGATGGATTCCTTACCGGCATCAGGTCGGTCTGACCGGACGGACGGTCCGGCCCAAGCTTTACATCGCTTGCGGTATTTCCGGTCAGGTGCAGCATTTAGCCGGCATGGGCCAGGCGGAAGTCATTATCGCCGTCAATAAAGATCCCGATTGCCCGCTGATGAAACTGGCGACCTTCAGCATTGAGGCGGATTTATATGAATTTATTCCATTGGCCGTCAAAGAAATCGAGAAGCATAAACATTAAGGACCTGCGCGATTCGGGCCCGGTCCTGAGTTAGGTCGTTTATGGCCTTCGCTTATCTTGCGGCCGCAAGCGTAACCTCGGCCCTTCTAGCCGTCACTCGCCGCAATCCGATCCATAGCGTCCTTTGGGTTTTGGCCCTTTTTTTGCATGTGGCGGGAATTTTTCTTTTAGCCGGAGCTCAATTTTTGGCCGCCACTCAAATTATTATTTATGCGGGGGCCATCCTTGTGTTTTATTTGATCATCTTGATGCTGTTGGATTTAAAAGTCGAGGGGAACGAGCCCCGTTACGGCGCGCATTGGATTTTCGGCGTTGCCGCGGGATTGGGTTTCGTGGTTTTGGCTGCGACGGCGCTGCGCTCGTTGAAGGGTCTGGCGTTTGACGGGCCCTTGCCTGAGGGCGTCCTCTGGCAGCCCACGGTCGCCGACCTTGGCACGGCGCTTTTCGGCGATTTTGCCGTTCATTTTGAGATCGCTTCCTTGATTCTTTTAGCCGCGATCGTGGGCGCCATTGTCTTGGGGAAACGCCGGGCGCAGCCGGCCAACGGAAAAATTGCTCAATCATCCGGTCCGGCGGCGCGGCAAACAAGGGCTCTTTCGGGGACAAACGTTTAATGGCGGCTCCTTTATCTTCTTATCTGATGTTGAGCGCGATTCTTTTTGGAATCGGCATGACGGGCTTTTTGATCCGCCGCAACCTTATTTTGATGCTGGTTTCGGTGGAGATTATGCTCAATGCCGTGAATGTGAGTTTGGCCGGTTTTGGTTTTCATCTTCAAAATTTAGGC
The DNA here is from genome assembly GCA_016180815.1 of Elusimicrobiota bacterium. NCBI lineage: Bacteria > Pseudomonadati > Elusimicrobiota > Elusimicrobiota bacterium. The sequence goes on along the minus strand of JACPAN010000010.1, from coordinate 29,119 downwards.
GGCCAGGTCGTCGCCATCTTTGTCATTGCCGTGGCCGCGGCCGAGGTCGCGGTCGGGCTCGGCCTTTTGCTCGCCCTTCAACGCAACCAGCCCGCGGCTCATATTGATGAACTGACCAAACTTAAATGGTGACGACAACGGCCTTTTCTTTGAAACCTGTTTGCGCTGTTTCGGTTTCCCTGATCGCCGCATTTCTTGTCATGGCGACGGGCTCGAAACGCCGGAATCTTAGGGAGTTTTGGTCGGTCGGAGCCGGGATTTTGAAGTTTTTGATTGTGGCGTCCATGATTCCGGCTGTTTGGTCGGGCCTGAACCTCGAATGCGTTTTGTTCCGCCTGTTGCCCGGGGTGGAAATCGCCTTTCGCGCTGATGCGTTCGGGCTTTTGTTCGCGCTGGGCGCCTCGCTTTTATGGATCGCAACCTCGTTTTATTCCGTGGGTTACATGCGCGCGCTCTCGGAGCACGCTCAAACCCGCTACTTCGCCTGTTTTGCCCTGGCCATGTCCGCGACTATGGGCGTGGCCTTTGCCGCCAATCTTTTTACGCTTTTTATCTTTTACGAAGCGCTGACATTGGCCACCTATCCTTTGGTCGCGCATAAGGAAACCCCGGAAGCCAAGGCCGGCGCCCGCAAATACGCGATTTATCTTTTGGGCGCGGCTAAAGTTTTTTTGCTGGCCGCGATTGTCTTGATTTATACGACCACCGGAACTTTGGAATTCCAAAAAGGAGGCATTCTGCCTCTGGAAATTCTCTATGCGCGGCCGGCGTTTTTCTGGGGTATTTTTGCGATGTTTCTGTTCGGATTTGCCAAAAGCGCGATTATGCCCATGCATAGCTGGCTGCCCGCGGCCATGGTGGCGCCTACGCCGGTCAGCGCCCTGCTGCATGCCGTGGCCGTCGTTAAAACCGGCGTCTTCTCCATGCTGCGGGTGATGCTGTTCGTCTTCGGCCCGGAAGCCATGAGCATCGTGGGCGCCGATGAGTTGACGCTTTGGGCCGCGGCCATTACGATTCTCGTGGCCTCGGTGCTGGCCCTTGGGGCGGATAATTTAAAAGCGCGGCTCGCTTTTTCAACCATTTCCCAGCTTTCTTATATTCTTTTAGGCGGCGCGCTGTTGACCTCGAGGGGCGCTTTGGGCGGAATCATTCATATCACGAATCACGCCTTCGCCAAAATCACTCTGTTTTTCTGCGCCGGTTCTATCTATGTCACGGCGCATAAAACGCAAGTGAGCCAGCTTTCCGGGCTCGCCAAGCGCATGCCCTGGACCATGGCCGCTTTCACGCTCGCAACGTTGAGTTTAGTGGGCGTGCCGCCTGCAGGCGGGTTCGTGTCCAAATGGAATTTGGTCCTCGGTTCCTTGGAGCGCGGAAGTTTGGCGCTGATGGCCGTGCTTCTGCTTTCGTCTTTTTTCACGGCAGCGTACCTAGGGCCTGTCGTCTATAAGGCCTACTTTGAAAAAGAACAGGTTGCCGAGGCCGCTCATGGCCATGAACATGCGCGGGAAATTCCGTGGATGGTTGTGCCTTTGGTTTTAAGCGCCGTGGCCTCGGTGGCGCTCGGTTTTTATCCGAATTTTCTGCTCGGTTTGGCCGGTAGAGCGCTTCCATGAAATTCTCTGCGAAAGCGAAGCAGTGGTTTTATATCAGCCTGGGCGTTATCGCTTTGGTTGAAATCATCGCTCCGCGCCTGTTCCACGGGCATGTTCATTTTGATTTTGAGCATTTTCCGGCCTGGGGCTCGCTTTATGGTTTGGTGTCCTGCGTCCTCATTATCGTCGTGTCCAAATTCATCGGGCAGTTTTGGCTGATGCGCCCTGAAAATTATTATGAGGAAAGCGGCAGAGGCAAAAAGTGATACGGAGATCGAGAATTTTTTACGGCAGTTTCTTTTTGTTTCTTTTTTTAATCGGCAGTATTTTTATTCCATTTATTAGCGCTGCCGTCGTTGAAGTTCCCAAAAACCAGCCAACCCTCCAGGCAGCCGTTAATGCTGCCGGCCCAGGCGACACAATCAGGCTCTCGCCCGGCCGTCACTGCGGCGCTTTTGTTTCCAAGCGTCTGGAAATTACCGGGGAAGGGGCCGTGATTATCGGCTGCGATTCGCCCAAACATCCTTCCGGTTTTAAAGTCGGCCTCTGGCTCTCAAGAAAGGAAGCAAGCGGCAGCAAAATCCATCACTTGACCTTTGACGGACAAGGCGTTTCAAACAGCAATCTTGATCCCCTTGGAGCCGCTATTTTTTCCAGAGACTTGATCAACGGCAATGACAAAATCAACGACGTTGAAATCAGCCACATCAAAGTCCTGGGCACGGTTCAAGCCATCACCAATAACGGCGGAGACAATTGGAATATCCATCACAACGTCATCGAAAATCTCTCTGTTTTTGACTGCCAAACGGGAGCCAAACTTTGCGGGGGAGGCGTGGGTATTGTGGCCCAACTATGGAGAGGCGCTGTTGTCCAAAGCCAATTGCGCTCAAGACCCCAGAACAACACCATCGCCCACAACGCGATCTCCGGCCAAATCCCCGATTCTTTAACCCTTTTTTCCATGTCCGGCATTTTTCTTTTAAATGCCGATAACACCGCCGTAGAGAACAACAAAACATCCATCCCGGACAACCCGACTACCCCATCAGCAGGTGTGGGCATTTGGCTGACCAATCAATGCTGCGGAGACTCTTCTTTTGACCCAGGTTCCCAAAACAACATCCTTATCAATAATGACGGCAGGGGCTCAGAATTCGCCTTGATCGTTGATCCTGATAACACCCAAGGTTTAACCCTCAGGGGCAATTTAGGCTTAAACTTAATCGGCGATGAGGCTAAACAAGTTAAAAACCGTTCCATTAAAACCTTCCAGGAGTTTCCCCAAGCCCAGGTTCAGGGTCAGGCCTCAACCCCAGAACTTCTTATCGAACGATCTCAGCTTCCAAAAGAGCTTAAAGCCAGGCTGTTGACCCAGCTTGCGCATCTGATGGGTCCCGGCTCTCACATTGCGCCTCCTGATGAACCCAAGGTTTTTGCAGCCAATCAAGGAGGCGTTCTTCATTTCACAGACTTTACTTTTGTTGAAAGCCCTGCAGTCAACCCGGTCTCAATCGGCGACCTGGCTTTAGGCATCCAAGAGCCCGGCAGCGATGAGGTCTTGGATTTTGCCGATGCCCCTGGAACGATTATCGCCGAGACTGATGTTGTTGAAGTTTCTCCCGACGGCAGTCAAGTTTCTCATTATCAATGCCGACTCAAGCGGCTTGCCTCTCAAGCTCTTTTCCAACGGTTTAGTCTCGTTAATGTTTCAGGCGATGCCAGAAGCGACATGCGTTCCGATTCTTTTTTGGCGAGTTCCGGAGAGCCGCTTAACTTCGGATTAGGTTGCGGCGAGGGCAGCTTTGTCGTTGCTTCCACGACACCCCTTGAGGGCACCTACGGCATGTGGCTTTTCTATCGCGCTCCCGGCCAATCCATCCCTGTGCAGGCCGACGTCAATATCGGAGACCCAACCGGAACCGTCGTCGGACAGGCCGTCCTCCACTATACGATTAACCCGGGCCAGGAGATTCATTTAGCCAGCGTGACGGTGGGGGGAGCATCCGGCGACATAGCGCATGAGGTAGATGATGATAAACAATTTGGAGAAGACGTTGATTGGGCTGGCGAATTCGTTGGCAATGGTACCGGGGAAAATCAGATGTTTAGAAACATCGGCTGCGCCGTTGTTACTGTCAGCAATATATTGAGATTCTATGGCTTTGACGTTAATCCCCTTACCCTCAATAATGGCCTCAAAGAAGCCGATGCTTTTGATGGCGCTGATCTTATCTTCCCCAAAATCCCTGCCTACACTGATACTCAAGACCGGCCATTTCACTACACCAGAATTGACCAGCCCACCAATGAACAAGTTGACCTTGAGCTAAAAGAACAGCCTGTTATTGTCAAGGTTTACAGTATTGGTACTTCCGACAAAACCCATTTTTTGGTGATCAAAGGCAAACAAGGGGAAACCTACGCCATCAATGATCCAGGGAATAGCGATATCGAAACATTAACCGAATACTTCAACAGAATCTCCGATCCCCTAAAACGTAAGATCATTTCTTTAAGAGTCTTGACCCCAGAGTCAGGCGACAGCAGCAGCGTCAATATATTAGGCCGCTCCCCCATCGAGCTTTTGCTGATTGATTCTCTAGGAAGAAAAACAGGGTTTGATCCTTTAGCTTCTTCTCTTGTTACGCAAATCCCTGGAGCCGCATACGAGTCCGATACCTCGTTGGGAGATGACACCGGGGAAGGCAATGATGAAGAACGTTTTGCTTATCTTGAGCTAACCCCGGCCCCTCCAGGTCTCTATAGCATTCAGGTTGTTGGCACAGGGGAAGGGAGCTATCATTTAAATCTGATTAATACTGATTCCAACGCTCAAACTAGCTTGGACACCCAATTTTCCGGCCTCACAATGGCAGGGAAAATTGATGTTTATCAAGTATCTTACAGCCCAATCCCAGGCCAACCCTCATCTGTAATTAAAACTGTTTCATTTCAAAGTTTGGAAATTGACCTGCGCCTGGCAAGACAACTTAATCTTATCGATAATGACGGCATTCTCAAGAGCCTCATTCAAAAACTTGAGAATGCCCGCAAAGCCAGGGAGAACCAGCGTATTGGCTCCTGGTCCCGGTTGGCAGCGACCTTATGACCAGGTGCTCTTTTCTTGGTCTATTCATTATCCTCTCATGCTCCCCTCTTTCTGCCCAGGGAATTCGCATCACCGATGTAAAGGGAGACATAGGATGCAGGGACCCTGTTTTTAGCCCTGATGGGACAAAGATAGCTTTCTCAAGCAACAAGATAGGCTATACGAATATCTGGGTTATGGATGTTAATGGCAAAAGGCAGAAGCAAATTACCAAGAAGCTGCGTAACAGCTCGGCGCCCGCCTGGAGCCCTGACGGCAAAAAGATCGCTTTTCAAAGTTATGGAATTGGTCCTAAGGATGCAAAAAAAAATATATGGCTTTTTGATATTTTTGTGGTGAACATCGATGGCACCGATCTACGGCAATTGACCAATGCCCAGTCGTTAGGAGAAAGGGCTCAGCATCCCTGCTGGTCCCCTGACGGCAAGCAGATGGTGTTTACGCGCGATGCGCGGCTCTGGGTCATGGATAGCGACGGGAAAAATCAATTTCCATTTACACCCCTGCCGGCTAATAAGTGGGAGCGTTGCTGTGACTGGTCACCTAAAGAGGACACCTTGGCCTATATTGCCGTCGAGGAAGTTCGCAAGCCCTGGAAAGAGTATCGGAGAATTTGGCTAATCGGCTTAAATAGGGAAAATCAACGCCGGTTTTCTCAGGAAACAAAGGTTGAGGATGTTCAGTGGTCCAAAAATGGCCAATATTTTTATTACAGCACTCATCCGAGCCTCTGGAAAATCAAGGCTGATGGGTCAGAGCCCCCAATGAAAGTTCTTGACTGGGGCCCTATTTTTGACAGCGGCCGCAAGTTTGACATTTCCCCTGATGAGCAATGGGCTGTTCTTGATGATTCAGGCCATGACAACGAGGGCAACATTTATAAATACAGATTGAATTCTGGAATTACGAAGGAAAGTTCTTCGGTAGAGAAATAAGAAATGAAAAGGGCGAAGACATTAGCGTGTGCCCCGGTTAGCTTTAATGCAGCAAGATAAACAATGATGAACTGGCTCCACCCCGGCTTGTTGCTGATCGTGGGCGCTTGGCTTGTCCCTTTTCTTAAGGGGCGCGTTCAAAAGACCTATCTTGTGCTTTTGCCGGCCGCGGCTTTCATTGTCTGCCTGTCGCTTCAACCCGGCGTTTATGGCGCGGTGTCGTTCCTGGACATGGAAATTGTTTTCGGGCGGGTGGATCAATTAAGCCTGGTTTTCTGTTACGTTTTTTCGCTCATGGCGTTGATCGGGATGGTGTACGCGCTTCACGTTAACGACGATGCTCAGCACGTCTCGGCCCTTACGTACGTGGGGGGAGCGCTTGGCGTGACCTTGGCCGGGGATTTCCTCGCGCTGTTTATTTTTTGGGAATTGATGGCGGTTGCCGCTGTCTTGATTGTTTGGTTGAGGCGTGATCCCCGAGCCACAGCCGCTGGTTTCCGTTATCTTTTGGTTCATGTCGTCGGCGGCTTATGCCTTTTGGCCGGAGCTGCGATTCATTGGAATGATACCGGCTCTTTGGCTTTTGACAACATGGGCGCTTTCGCGGGCAGCCCGGCTTTTTTCTTAATTCTGATCGCCTTTTTATTAAACGCGGCTGTGCCGCCTTTAGGCGCCTGGCTGCCGGACGCTTACCCGGAGGCCACGCCCACCGGAGCGGTTTTCTTGACGGCCTTCACCACCAAATCAGCGGTATACGCTTTAATCCGCGGCTATCCGGGCACCGAACTCTTAGCTTGGCTCGGCGCAGCCATGGCCCTTTATGGCGTTGTTTACGCCGTTCTTGAAAACGACGCGCGCCGCCTGTTGGCTTATCACATCATCAGCCAGGTGGGTTACATGGTCTGCGGGGTCGGCCTGGGGACGGAACTGGCCTTAAACGGAGCCACGGCGCATGCCTTCGCCCATATTCTTTACAAGGCGCTGCTTTTTATGGGCGCCGGGGCCGTGCTGCAAATGACCGGATTAAGAAATCTCAGCGAAATGGGCGGCCTTTATAAAACTATGCCGCGCACCATGTTTTTGTACATGATCGGCGCGTTCGCCATTTCAGCGGTGCCGCTGTTCAGCGGATTCGTGAGCAAGGCCATGGTTGTTTCAGCGGCGGGGGAATCGCATCGGGCCGCGTTATTTCTCTTATTAACCATGGCTTCTGCGGGAACGTTCCTGCATACCGGACTCAAACTTCCGTATTACATGTTTTTCGGCAAGGATAAAGGCATCGCGGCTCAAGAGCCGCCGTCGAATATGCTTGCGGCCATGGCCTTAGCCGCGGGGGCCTGTATTTTGATCGGCGTGGCTCCGGGACTTCTTTACCGGCATTTGCCTTTTGCCGTGGATTACGCGCCGTATACGGTCCATCACGTCATCGCGACTTTGGGGCTTCTTGGCTTTACCGCGCTGGGATTTTTTCTTCTTCTGCCTCAGCTCGATCCCAAACCCACGATTAGTTTGGATACGGATTGGTTTTATCGGCGCGGCGCCGGCGCCTTTATGCGCTGGGGGGCGGCCCCTCTGCTGCGTTTTGAGCAGCGCGTTGTCGGGGAAATTTATGAGTTTTTCACAACCGGCCTTGTCCTGGGCGTTTCTAAAATTTTACGCAAGCTGGATCAAGTCGTCGTCGACGGAGCGGCCAATGGCGTCGGGCGTTTGACCCAAGCCGCTTCCCGTTGGCTTCGCCCCATGCAAACAGGCAATGCCCAGGATTATGGCCTGGCCATGGCCGCCGGACTCATTGTGGCCATGATGATGGCGGCAGTCTTGCAATGATGGACCATATGCTGAGTTCCATTATTTTTCTGCCCATGGCCGGGGCCGCGGCCATTATGCTTTTCCCTAGCGCCAGGGCCGCGCGCTGGATCGCGCTGTTGACGACGGTCGCGACATTCGTTTTGTCCTTGCCCTTGTTCTTTCTGTTCGACAAGCAGATGGCCCAACTGCAATTTACGGAGCAGGCGCTTTGGATTCCTTCCTGGAATATCGCGTATTCCGTGGGCGTGGACGGGATCAGCCTGCCGTTTATTTTCCTGGCGGCCTTGCTTTCCATTTTGTGCGTGGCCGTTTCCTGGCGCGCGGTTGAAACGCGCACGCGCGCGTTTTACGGCGCGCTCCTTGTTTCCGAGACCGCCATGATCGGGCTTTTTGCGGCCGCGAACCTTTTGCTTTTTTACGTGTTTTGGGAACTTATTCTTGTGCCTATTTTTCTCTTGATCGGGGTTTGGGGCTCCACGGAGCGGGTTTACGCCGCGGTTAAATTTTTACTGTTCACTTTAGCGGGCAGCGTCTTGATGCTCTTGGGCATGATCGCGCTTTACAATTTGGGCGGAGGAACTCTGGAATTCGACGCTTTGTCCAGAACCATGATCGAGCCCACGCTTCAGTATTGGCTGTTCGGGGCTTTCACGGCCGCGTTTGCGGTTAAAGTGCCGATGTTTCCTCTGCATACCTGGCTTCCGGACGCGCATACCGAAGCGCCGACGGCCGGGAGCGTGATTTTAGCCGGGATTCTGCTTAAAATGGGCGCTTACGGATTCCTCCGGGTTTGCCTGCCGGTTTTGCCCGGCGCCTCGTTGTATTTCTTGAAGCCTATGCTCGCCTTATCGGTGGCCGCCATTATTTGGGGGGCGTGCGTGACCTTGACCCAAACCGATGTCAAAAGGTTGATCGCTTATTCGAGCGTCAGCCACATGGGTTTTGTGACGCTGGGCATTTTTTCTTTTACCGCGAGCGGCCTGGAAGGCGCGATTCTTCAAATGATTAATCACGGCATTATCACCGGCGCCTTGTTTTTATGCGTGGGCATGCTTTATGAACGAACGCATACCCGCGATATCGCGCGTTACGGCGGGCTTTTTAAGGCCCTTCCGGTCTACACGGTTTTTCTGGCGCTGTTTTCCTTGGCAGCCACCGGATTTCCTGGCTTGAATTCCTTTGTCGGCGAATTTTTAATCTTAAACGGCGCGTTTACCATGCGGACTTGGCTCGGGCTCTCCGGCGTTTTGGGTGTGGCTTTAGGGACCATGTATATGGTCTGGCTGTTTTACCGGTTGGCCCTGGGGGACAACCGCCACCCCAATTTAAAGGACCTGGACTGGCGCGAAATGGCGACCCTGGCTCCTTTGGCCGCGCTGGCGCTGGTGATCGGGCTTTACCCTGATTCCGTTTTAGGTTTTCTGCGCGTTTCCGTCGAACATTTGCTGATGCAATTAAACGGCGCTGGTCTGAGGGCGGGGTTATGAGAAAGTTTTCGCTATCCCATCGTCATTCCCGCGAATGCGGGAACCCAGGCCCTCTCTATGTTTTGGCAGGAGTCCTGCAATGCCCTTAATAGCGCCCTATTTCCCCGAGCTCGCCCTGGCCGGGGTTGCCCTGATCCTTATCCTCTTCGCCCGCCGCATCTCTTCGCCTTCATTCGCCTTGGCCGCCGTCTTATTCGCCTCGGTGTTGTCCGCCGGCTTGGCCTTCAGGGCCCCTGTCGCGGATGAATTCGCGCGTTTTTTTAAAATTCTTTTCTCGGCTACTTTGGCCTTATCCGCGATGCTTAGTTTGCGCCGCTTAAGCGAAGAGCATGTTCCCTGGTCCGAGTACTTCAGCCTTCTTCTATTGGCCACCACCGGCATGATGCTGGCCGCTTCGGCAAAGGACTTGCTGATGCTTTATCTGGGCCTGGAGCTGATGGCGCTGTCTTCCTATATCCTGGTCGGCATCGAGCGCGACCGTCCTCAGGCCACGGAGGCCGCATTTAAATATTTTGTGCTCGGCTCATTCGCCTCGGCCGTTCTTCTTTACGGTGCGGCTTTGGCCTGGGGATTCTCCGGCGGTCATTTGGAATTCGCCGCGATTGCCGATGCTTTGTCCGGGCGTTCGTTGACCACTGAGCCGCTGATCGGCGTGGCCGTGGCCCTCATGATCGGGGGTTTGGCCTTTAAAATTTCAGCCGTGCCTTTTCACGCCTGGGCGCCGGACGCGTATGAGGGCGCGGGCGCTCCGATCGCGGCCTTTTTAGCGGTCGGCTCCAAAATCGCGGGCTTCGCTGTTTTGGGCAGAGTTTGCTTGACGGCTTTCCCTGATTTCTGGAACGCCTGGTCTTTAATTCTTTCCATCCTGGCCGTATTATCCATGGTGATCGGCAATCTCCTGGCTTTGCCTCAGAAGAATGTCAAACGCATGCTTGCTTATTCATCGATCGCGCATGCAGGCTACGCGCTGTTGGGCGTGCTGGGGGGAACTCCGATGGATTTTGCGTCAACGGCCTCTTATCTTTTTGCCTATGCTTTTATGACGTTGGGGGCTTTTGCCGTGGTCATACGCTTGGGTGAGCGAGGTGAGGACTTAACCGGCTATGAGGGTTTGGCTGAGCAATCACCCTGGACCGCCGGGCTCATGCTTCTTTTTCTGCTGTCATTGACCGGCATTCCGCCGACGGCCGGTTTCGCCGCCAAGTTTTTGGTTTTTAGAAGCGCCTTGGCCTCGGGCTACACTTTGCTTGCGGTTTTAGGCGTCCTTTGCAGCGTCATTTCCGCCTTTTTCTATTTGCGCGTGGCTGTTCTGATGTACATGAAGCCTGCCCTCCGGGATCGCCCCGATCGTCTTAGCGCACCGGTCGCCCTGGCGCTGGGCATCGCCGCCGGCGTCGTCCTCTTGTCGGGCGTTTTTCCGGAAAGTTTTTCCGAATGGGGCCGCATGTCCACATCGGCGATGGTCCCCTTTGAGCCTTGATAATCGTAAAATTTATGAGTAACAAAATATGACCGAATATATCGGGTTGGTGATCTTCCTAGCTATCTCTGCCGTCGTGGCGGGGGGTTTTCTGCTGCTCGCCTCTTGTCTTGGCCGCAAGCGGCCTTCGGCGGTTAAAAGTGAGCCTTTTGAGTGCGGCCAGGAGCCTTTTGCTTTGCCTTCCGGCAGGTTTCATGTCCATTTTTACCTGATCGCGATTTTGTTCATTCTCTTTGACGTGGAGTTGGTTTTTCTTTACCCTTGGGCGGTGGTCTGCACCCAGTTGGGTGCCGGCGGTTTCGCGGCTTTGGCGGTTTTTTTAGGGATTTTGATGGCCGGATTTTACTATGCCTTGGATAACGGCGCTTTGGATTGGGAGTAACCATGAGCCAACAGCTTGAAGACGCCAGCTTTTTAACCAGCAAATTGGATGAGGCCATCGGCTGGGCCAGAAAATACTCCATTTTCCAATACCCTTTTGTGACGGCTTGCTGCGGCATGGAATATATGGCCGCGGCTTGTTCCCACTATGATTTTGACCGTTTCGGCGCCGGGCTTCCGCGATTTTCACCGAGACAGGCGGACGTTCTTTTCGTGGTGGGCACGATCAGTCACAAAATGGCGCCCGTGCTTCTGCGCATTTATGAACAGATGGCCGATCCCAAATGGGTGGTGGCCTTCGGCGTGTGCACCTGCACCGGCGGCTTTTACGACAATTACGCGACGGTGATGGGCATCGACACGATTATGCCGGTGGACATTTACATCCCAGGCTGCCCGCCGCGCCCTGAATACGTGTTGGATGGTTTAATGAAACTTCAAGAAAAAATTCAGGCCCAGCATTCCAAAGCAGGCCAGCAGAAAGCCTGATGATGACGAACGCTGACCTAACCGCCCTCCTGAAAGAACGCTGCCCGGATGCTGTTCGCGCCGCTCATTCGTGGCGGGGTGACCAGACCGCGCGTATCAACCGTGAATCGCTTGTCAAAGTTGCGCGGACTTTAAAAGAAGACCCGGCGTTTCAAATGGATTTTTTGATGGATGTGACGGCCGTGGATTATTTGACCTTCGGGCAGCGGCCGCCCAGGGCTTTTTTCCCATCTTCCGGCGTCGACGTGGCGCCGGCGCCTGAGATTCCCGCGGATACGCCTTGGCCGGGGGGCCCGGAGAAGGAACGTTTTGTCGTGGTTTATCATTTCTATTCTTCCTCGCTTCGGCACCGCATCAGGCTTCACGTGCCCGTGGAAGAAAAAGCGGCTGAGCTGGATTCCTTGACTTCGTTATGGCCGGCGGCGAATTGGCTGGAGCGCGAGGTTTGGGACATGTACGGAATTCGTTTCAAGGGCCATCCGAATTTAAAACGCATCTTGATGTACGAAGAATTTATCGGCCATCCTTTAAGAAAAGATTATCCGGTCAATCAACGCCAGCCTTTGGCCGGGCCCGGAGCCGTTAAACGCTCGGCGACACCCTCCGCGCCGGCCGCTCATTCAAAAGGTTCCGGTGATCTTGAAACGAGAGAAATGCTGTTAAACGTGGGACCCGCGCATCCGGCCATGCACGGGATTATCCGCCTTGTGTTGAAGCTTCAAGGCGAGCGGGTCAAGGAGGTGGACGTTGAAATCGGCTACCTGCATCGGGGCTTTGAAAAAATGGCTGAGGTCGTGGATTACAACGGCGTCATGCCGTATACGGACCGGTTGAATTATGTTTCTCCGCTCATCAACAATATGGGCTACTCCATGGCCGTGGAAAAACTCTTGGGTTTGAATGTGCCGGAGCGCTGCCATTACATCCGCGTCATCATGTCCGAAATTTCGCGCCTCTCGGATCATTTGACCTGCGTGGGCGCAAGCGCAATGGAGTTGGGCGCGTTCAGCGTTTTTCTTTATTTGATCAAAGCCCGCGAGTTTCTCTGGGAGCTCGTTGAGATGGTGACGGGCGCGCGTCTGACCATTTCTTATTGCCGGGTCGGCGGCGTCAAAGGCGATTTGCCGGAGGATTTTGAGGACCGATGCCAAAAGGCCTTGGAGGAAACCAAAAAAGTTTTGAAAGAGGCGGACGCGCTGTTGACCCGCAACCGTATTTTTGTGGATCGAATGTCGGGTACCGGCGTTATCAGCGCCCAGGAAGCGATTGCTTACGGCATCACCGGGCCGTTTTTGCGCGCGAGCGGGACGCCCTATGATGTGCGCAAAGACTGCCCTTATAGCGTTTACGACCGTTTTGATTTCGACGTGCCGGTGGGCGCCAAAGGCGACAATCTGGATCGCTACTATGTGCGCATGGAAGAGATGCGCCAATCCATCCGCATTATCGAGGCCGCGCTTAAAACCATACCCCCGGGACCGGTTCTGGTGGACCCTGAAACAGGACGCCCGATGGCGGCCGCGGAAATGGTGGATAGCGCGAAAATCGGGGATATCCCGGTGATTGCCAGAGCGGTGGCTGTCACTGATCCGACGCTGGGCGGCTCGGCCAGGCCTCAGCATCTAGGAATTGCCGTGGAGGAAAAACGCGTGGTTTTGCCGCCCAAAGAAGACACCTACGGCAACATCGAAGGCCTGATGCGGCATTTTAAGCTGGTCATGCAGGGCCACGGCGTTCGGCCGCCCAAAGGCGAATCTTATTTTCCTGTTGAGGGCGCCAACGGAGAATTGGGTTTTTATGTGGTCAGCGACGGCAGTGAATGCGCCTACCGCGTGCGCGTCCGGCCGCCTTGTTTCGCCATTATGTCCGCTTTGCCCCGGCTTTTGACGGGGGACATGTTGGCCGACGTGGTGCCGACATTCGGCTCGGTTAATATGATCGGCGGGGAATTGGATCGGTAAGATGGCGGATAGTGTTTTGGCGGATAAACCGACCGGGCCAAAGAAAACTCTGCCGCACGACATGCCCGCGACGCTTGAGTCCAAGGCCAAAGAAATCATCGGCCGTTATGAAAAACCAAAAGCCGCGATGCTCCCTTTGTTGTGGCTTGTCCAGGATCATTTCGGTTACGTCACCCCTGAGGGCGAGGCTTGGATCAGCCGCCTGCTGGACGTCGCCATCGTCCACGTCCGCGAAGTCGTTTCTTTTTATTCCATGTTTCGCACCAAACCGGCCGGGAATCATGTTGTCCGGGTGTGTACGAGTTTGCCTTGTTTGCTCAAAGGCGCCAAAGCAACGACAAAAAAATTAGTGGATCAAATTGAGGAGCGTATGGGCGGTCAGGGCCATGACGGCCCAGCCAAAGTCACCATCGAGGAAGTCGAATGTTTATGCGCCTGTGAAATGGCGCCCATGGCCCAACTTGACGAGCAGTTCACCGGGCCCTTGGATGATCGGATGATGAATATTTTGGCCCGCGAAGCCGTTCGATCCGAGACCGGCCCATCTGACGATTTAGAGCCGGCGCCGCATATTGCCGCGGACGGCCCGGTTTTGTCTTCGCGGTTTAAAAATGCCGAAGGAACTTGGTTCGACGAATATGTCCGTGGCGGCGGGTATTCGGCCGCTAAAAAAGTTTTGACATCCATGAAACCGGCCGAGGTGATGAACGAAGTCACTAAAGCCAATTTGCGCGGCTTAGGCGGCGCGGGATTTCCGGCCGGAAAAAAATGGTCCTTCATTCCCAAGGACAGTCCCAAGCCCAAATACCTGGTGGTCAACGCTGATGAAGGCGAGCCCGGAACGTTCAAAGATCGCTACATTCTGGAGCGCGATCCCCACGCGCTTTTGGAAGGCATGATGATCGCGGCCTTCGCCATCGCCAGCCACAAGGCTTATATTTATATCCGGGGCGAATATTTTCGTCCCGCCAAACGGTTTTCCCGCGCCGTGGAGGAAGCCTATAAACACGGATGGCTCGGCAAGAATATTCAAGGCAGCGGCTATGCGCTCGATGTGGTGGTTCATCAAGGGGCCGGCGCTTATATTTGCGGCGAAGAAACCGCGCTGTTGACGTCGTTGGAAGGCGGGAAAGGATTTCCGCGCATCAAACCTCCCTTCCCCGCGATTTCCGGTTTGTTCGGCTGCCCCACCATCGTCAACAATGTTGAAACCTTGGCTTGCGTGCCTTTTATCATGAGGGAAGGAGCCGAGCGCTTCGCGGCTTTGGGAACGCCCAAGCAAGGGGGCACCAGGCTTTTTTCCATCAGCGGCCATGTGAAGCGGCCGGGACTCTATGAAGCGCCGGTGACCGTGCGCCTTTCGGAACTCATTAATAAATACGCCCAAGGCGTGCCTGAGGGGCGCAAAATCAAGGCCGTTATTCCGGGCGGCATTTCAGCCAAAATTTTGAAGGCCGACGAGATCGACGTGGCCATGGATTTTGATTCGTTGATGGCGGCCGGCACCATGGCCGGCTCCGGCGGCGTGATCGTTTTAGATGACAGCGCGTGCATGCTGGGGGCGCTCGATTCCGCGTCCCGGTTTTTTGCGGATGAATCCTGCGGGCAATGCTCGCCTTGCCGCGAAGGCACGGGCTGGATTCACCGAATCGTCAATCGGATCGTTCAAGGCAAAGGGCGTTTGCGCGACTTGGATGATTTAATGGGCATTGCCCGGGACATGGAGGGGAAAACGATTTGCGTGTTTGCGGATGCGGCTGCCTGGCCTGTTCAATCGTACATTTCTAAATTCCGAACGGAATTTGAGGCGCATATCAACAACGGCCTCTGCGCCTCGGAACTTTGTCCGCTCGGCCGTCAGGATTCTCATGCCTAGCATAACCATCGACGGCAAGAAAATATCGGTTCCGGACGGAACCACGGTGATCCAGGCTGCCGAACAGCTCAAAAGTTATATTCCCCGTTATTGCTATCATCCCGGCCTTTCCATCGCGGGCAATTGCCGAATTTGCCTGGTTGAAATCGAAAAAAATTCAAAGCTCCAAATCGCCTGCAATACGCCGGTGACCGAGGGCATGGTGGTGCATACCCAAAGTCAAAAGGTGACGGACGGCCGCCGCTCGGTTCTTGAGTTCCTTTTGGCCAATCACCCGCTCGATTGCCCGGTTTGCGATCAATCCGGTGAATGCGATCTGCAGAATTTTTACATGCAATTCGGGCTCTATGATCCACGTTTCCAGGAACATAAGGTCAAAAAAGAAAAAGCGATTTCCCTGGGCCCCCATGTGATGCTCGATCAGGAGCGCTGTATTCTTTGCTCGCGCTGCGTGCGATTCACGGACGAGATCACGAAAACCGGGGAGTTCGGCATATTCAACCGCGGCGATAAAGCCGAGGTGAATCTTTATCCCGGGAAGGTTTTGGACAATCCGTACTCCGCCAATGTCATCGATATTTGCCCGGTCGGCGCTTTAACGGAACAGGATTTCCGCTTCAAGGCCAGGGTTTGGTACTTAAGGAGCGCCTCCACGGTCTGCAACGGCTGCAGCCAAGGGTGCAATATCAATCTTCATTTTGTTCCCGACCGTCCGCATTTAAATAACGGGGACAGGGTCGTGCGGATTAAGCCGCGTTTTAATCCCGACGTCAACGAGTGGTGGATTTGCGACGAGGGACGATACGGTTTTAAACCCATCGATCAAAAGCGCCTGACCAAGGTTCTTAATAAGGGACAGGATTCAACCTGGGAGCAAGCGTTTGAGGCGATCAGCCCCGTCCTGAGCAAAGCCGGACAAAACGGACACGGCCCGTCCGTCGGCGTTATTTTTTCGGCGCAATTAAGCACTGAAGAGCTTTTCCTTTTGCGCGAGGTATTTGATGGGGCCTTAAAAGCGCGTTTGGGCGCGCCGGCGCCCTCCGTGGGTTCGGAAGATGACTTCCTAATTAAGGCGGATAAACACCCGAACACCGCGGGCGCTGAATTGTTGGGATTGGCGGACGGTCCCGATGCCGCCAAAATCGTTGAAGAGGCTCTTAATGGCAAGCTCAAAGCCCTATGGGTTTTTGGCGTTGATTTGGCGGCTGTTTGCGGCGCGCAAAAAATTCAGGAACTGGCTCAGAAGCTTGAATTGTTCGTCTTCCAGGGTCCTAATGAAAATGGAACCTCCGCGTCGGCGCATTGGGTATTGCCTTCCGCGGCTTATGTGGAAAAAGACGGCACGTTCATCAACGTCCATAACCGCGTGCAGAGAATCGGCCGGGCTTTCGCTCCTCTGAAAGATTCGCGGGAAGACTGGCGCATTTTGCTTGAGGTCGAAAAATTATTGGGCCGTAAGGATTCCGCTTCCCATCCGCAGGAAATTTTCCTTGAGATGGCGAAAACCGTCAAACCCCTTCATGGCCTCGACTATGAAAAAATCGGCTTGCAGGGCGCGGACTTGGCCGCAAAAAAATCAAAGGAAGCGACGAAGGCCGTTCCATGATCGAAGCCTTCCTGATCAAGTTATTGCTGGCCGGGTTGGTTTTTTTCGGCGTGCTGAATTTGGCCGGGCTTCACGCATGGGTGGAGCGCAAACAATCGGCGCTCATGCAGGATCGAATCGGCGCGAACCGGGCGAGCATTTTTGGTTTTCGCGTTCTTGGGCTTTTTCATCCCCTGGCCGACGCGATCAAGATGTTCACCAAGGAAGACTTGATCCCCAAGGGCGCGGATAAATACTTGCATACCCTGGCGCCTTTTCTCTCAATGGTTTTCGCGTTGGCGGCATTCGCCACCATTCCTTTCGGCGATGAGCTGCATTGGGCGGGCCGCACCATCAGCCTGCAGGTGGTCAATATCAATGTCGGTTTGCTCTATGTGTTTGCGATGCTGTCCATGGGCGTTTACGGCGTTATCCTGGCCGGATTCGCCTCCCGCAATAATTACGCGATTTTGGGGGGATTAAGAGCCGCTTCTCAAATGCTCTCTTATGAAATCGCGCTCGGCATTTCTATTTTGGGGCTGATCATGGTTTACGGAACCGTCGATCTTCAGGAGCTTGTCCGGGCGCAAGGCCGGACATTGGGCGGGTGGATTCCTTTTTGGGGAATCGTCGCCCAGCCGCTGGCTTTTTTTATTTTTTTGGCCGCGGCTTTGGCGGAAACAAAGCGTATCCCCTTTGATCTTCCGGAAGGCGAATCCGAAATCATCGGGTATTTCGTCGAATACAGCGGCATGAAATTCGGGATGTTTTTCATGACGGATTTTATCGAGACCGTGATGGTCGCTTGTTTGGCGACGACCTTATTTTTCGGCGGCTGGCAGGTGCCCTTTTTGAGCCCGGACGGTTTTCATTTTCCATGGGGCGGATTTTACGGCGTGCCCCATTTGGCTTACGTCTTGCTTGGCGTGGCCAGTTTCACGATCAAGGTCATTGTTTTTTGCTGGCTGTTCATGACCATTCGCTGGACCTTGCCCAGGTTTCGCTATGATCAGCTCATGCAACTGGGCTGGCGCCGTTTGTTCCCGTTATCCGTGGCCAATGTTTTGGTGACAGGATTTTTTCTTATCTAATGGCCGTTAAAGTTGTTGAGCGCCGCCCCTTGACCTTCTGGGAACGCCTTTATTTGCCCGCCATTTTTGCGGGAATTTGGATCACTTCCGCTCATTTTTTTCGGAATTTATTTCTTCATACGGCGCATAGCGTGGGGCTTCTCAAACATATCCAAGCAGGCGTCACCATTCAATACCCGGAAGTTCTGCGCCGCCTAGCTTCGCGTTTTCGCAGCCGCCACCGTTTGACGGTTCGTGAAGAAGGGACCCCGCGCTGCGTCGGCTGCATGCTTTGTGAAACCGTGTGCCCGGCCAAGTGCATCACCATCGTGGCCGGCGAGCATCCCGATCCCAATGTCGAAAAATATCCGGTGCGCTTCGATATCGATCTGGGCGTTTGCGTTTACTGCGGCTACTGCGTCGAGGTCTGTCCGGAGGACGCGATCCGCATGGATACCGGAATCCTTGATGTCGCCGCCACCTCCAGGGAAGCGATGCGCCTCGACATCCATGAGCTCATGAATCCGAAATTAAGAAAACCGGTCAATGAGTGCGCGTTAAAATTTCCTCACCAATGCTCCGTGCACGGCGGCGCCACCCGCGGCAGTTGGGAAGCGGTTTATCCTGACCGCCCCCCAACAACTCCGGCCGCGTAATTTCTTCGGTTAATCTTAATTCGCTTATTGCAATCATCTTGTTCGTATCAAATAATGGACAGCGTTATGCAAACACCCAGCGCCTTGGAAGAAGTCGTTGAAAAAAAAGCGATGAAATTTTTGTGCGTGTCGCGCATCGGCGCGATCACGGACTTGTGCTGCCAGTTGCTGAAAGAAGGCTGCGAGGTTCGGTATTTCATTGATGACAAAGGCGAACGGGAGGTCGGCGACGGCCTTGCGGAAAAAGTCCAGAACTGGGAAGAGTGGAAAGATTGGGCTGATGTGATCGTCTTCGATGATTCGGATTTTGGGGAAATCGCGGTACGCTTAAGGAAAGAAGGCAAATCCGTGATCGGCGGAACGCCGTATACGGATCGTTTGGAAATGGACCGGGAGTTTGGGCAGCAGGAGATGAAAGCCGCCGGGCTGTTGAATTTGCCGTCCTGGAATTTCATTACCTTCGACGAGGCCATCAAATTTGTCCAGGAGAACCCCGAGCGTTATGTAGTCAAACCTAACGGCACGGCCCAAGAAGAAAAGGTTCTTTCTTTTATCGGCCAGGAAGAAGATGGGTTGGACATTATCACTATCTTGGGTCATTACAAGAAAAGCTGGTCCAGCAAAATCAAAAGTTTTCAGGTTCAGAAACACGCGACCGGCGTGGAAGTGGCGATCGGCGCTTATTTTAACGGCTCGGACTTCATCCAGCCGGTGTGCATCAATTTCGAGCACAAGCGGCTTTTTAACGGCGATATCGGGCCCACGACCGGAGAAATGGGCACATCCATGTTTTGGTGCGACGGCGGCAAGCTTTTCGAGGAGACGCTGTTGAAAATGAGAGGCCGTTTGGCCGCGGCCGGCTACGTCGGTTATTTCGACATTAATTGCATCGCCAACGGCCGGGGCATTTATCCCTTGGAGTGCACGTCGCGTTTCGGCATGCCTACGCTGTCCATCCAGATGGAGGCGATGGTCACTCCGGTCAGCGAACTCTTGGCGGCTTTAGCTTGCCATGAGCCTCTCAACCTCAAAGTAAAAAGAGGTTTCCAGGTCGGCGTGGTGGTGGCCGTGCCGCCGTTTCCCTTCGATGATTTAAAGACGTTCAAAAAATATTCGGAAGATTCGATTGTTTTATTTAAAAGGCCGGTCAAAGAAGGAATCTGGCCCGCGGATATCAAAATTGTCGACGGCGAATGGCGTCTGACCGGAAGCTCGGGCTATCCCATGGTCGTGACCGGAGCGGGCCCGACCATGGAAGACGCGCGCAAAGAAGCCTATAACCGCCTCAAAAACATCGTCATCCCCAATATGTTCTATCGAACCGATATCGGCGAACGCTGGGTCAGGGATGGGGATTTGCTGAGAACCTGGGGCTACGTTACCTGATTCCTTAAGCCCCGATTGGGTCGGATAAATATCCTCGGGCCCGCATTCTGATCAAAATACGTTTCGCCATCCTGGAAACGTATTTGGCGTTGCGGGGTTTGGGATAGCGTAAAGGGGCCGGCAGGTAGGCGGCTAAAGTCGCGGCTTCTTCCGGAGTTAAATCGTTCGCTGATTTTCCGAAATAATGGTGCGCCGCAGCCTCGGCTCCGTAAATACCGGGACCCCATTCCGCGACATTGAGATAAATTTCAAGAATCCTGCGTTTGGTCAGGTGTTTTTCCATCTGCCGGGTGATGACGGCTTCTTTGGCTTTGCGCAGGGGATTTTTTGACGGCGACAAATAAAGATTCTTAGCCAGCTGTTGCGTGATCGTGCTCGCGCCGTAATGCAAACGTTTTTTTTCCCAATTGCGGCGCATGGCTTCTCTAAACTGATCAACGTCGAATCCGTTATGTTCCCAGTAGCGTCCGTCTTCGGCCACGATCACGGCATTTCTAAGATGGGGAGAAATTTTTTCATACGGCATCCACTGCTGGATGATGGTTGATTTTTTGCCGGCTTTTTCGGCCTGCGTTTCCCTTAAAATCATCAATTGAGTTTCTTTGGGGTTGTGCCTTTTGAGTGAGGAGACATCCGGCAGGCAAGCCAGGTAGCCCAAACATCCGAACAACGAGGCGAAACAAGCCGTGGAAAATACGGGGATCAGTTTCATGAAACATCAATTTTAGCACGATGGAACCCTTGTCGCACCGAAAAATTACCGCTGCGTCCACAGGTCGTATTCTGTAGAATGAACTTAATGGGGAGACGACGCGCAGCTGCGGCTGTATTAGCCGTGTTTTGCTTTCCCGGCATTGCGTTGGCGCAAGATGCTTTAAAAGCCGCTCAGGAGCTTTACGATCGGGGGGAGTACAGCTCGGCCTTGGGTTATTACGAGCGCTATATTAAGCAGAATCCTAAAGATCCCAAGGCTCAATCCATCCGCTTCATGATCGCGGAGTGTGCGCTTAAAGCCCGGCGGCTTGAGGCCGACTCCTCCGGGCGGACGGATCGAAGCCTTTCCGCGGAAAATAAAATCGCTTCTCTTTTTCTTGAAACGGTCAATATCGAACCCAAGAGTTACCTGGCCGAAGGAGCCCAGTTTCGCGTCAATGAGATGTTTTTTAATACGGGCCTTTATAGCGAAGCCGCGCAATCCTGGGACAAGTTTCTGGATAAATATGAGGGAAGCTATTTGCGAGGGGAGGCTCTTTTGGCCATGGCCCATACGCAGGCGGCGCGCGGCCAATTCGACGAGGCTCAGTTCGCTGTCGACGAGTTGTTGCGCTACAACCCCGCCTATCAGGAAGGCGATAGCGTCCGCTACCTGACGGGTTTGCTGGCGTTCGCCAAGAGGGATTGGGCCGCGGCCATCGAGAATTTTGAAAAGTTAACCCGCCAGACGGACGCGAGCCTTTACTACGCGGCGAAAAGCTATGCCTCCCAGGGCCGGGCGCTTTTTGCGGCCGCCAAGTTTCAAGAATTGATCAATCGTTACCCCGGCTCATCATTCGTCGAAGAGTCCGCGTTTCTTCTGGCGGACGCCTACTTTGCGGCCCAGGATTTTGCCGGCGCGGTCAGGCGTTTCGAGAGTTTCCTGGAAACCTACTCGACCGGCTCCTTCCGGTGGGCGGCACACTATAAAATCGGAGCGAGCTATTTTGCCGAAGAAGATTATCTGGCGGCCAGGGAAGCCCTGCAAACCGTTTTGGAAGGGCCTTCCGCCGGACCGGCCGGGGAATTGGCGCTTCACCATGGCTCCGGCCGCCTTCCCGGCAGCATCGCCCAGAACGGCAATGAATTCGTTCCCTGGGCCTTGTATTTGATCGGTGAAAGCTACCTGAAAGAAAAAAGGTTCAGGGAGGCGGGTTATGCCTTGAGCAAAATGGCCAACACCTTCCCGGCGCATTCCCTTGCCGCCAATGCTTTGTACAAATTGTCCTGGTGTTTCATCCAAGACTCGGACTTGGCCGCGGCTGAATCGAATCTCAGGCAATTGGCCGCGCTTTATCCTAATCATTCGATTCTTTCTTACGGCCAGCTTCTGTTGGGCCGGATTTTGCGCAATCAGGGCAAGTATGCCGAGGCGGCTCGCGCCTATCAAAAAAGCATTGACCTGACATTCCCGGGCGAAGTTGCGGAAGCGGCGATGGCCCTGGCCAGCCAGGTGCATTATTTAGGCGACAATGACGCGGCCTTGGTATCGGGCTATCATCTTCTGGTTAATAATTTTCCTCCCGCGGCCAACCCCTGGCGCGCATGGTCCTATTTATTCGTCGCGGAAGGGTATTTTAAGCGCGGGCATTATCGTGAGGCCGCGGATATTTACGAAGCCATCATTAAGGCTTACCCATCAAGCCCGGCTTGGCCCCATGCCCAGAACGGTTTGGCTTGGAGTTTCTTTAAAATGGGGCGTTTCAGCGAAGCCCTGGGCATCCGCGATAAAATTTTAAAAATGACGGGCGAAGCTTTCCCTGCGGATTTATTGCTCGTGAACGATTATGAGCGGGGCAATGTGCTGTTTAATTTGAAGCGCTACAGCGACGCCCTGGAACAGTTTGAGCGCTTCGGAGAAAAAAATTCGGGCCACGATCTCGCGCCCGAGGCCAAATACCGCATCGGACTTTGTTACGCTCAATTAGGGTATCACGGTCAATCGCTTGAGGTTTGGGAAGCGTTGAGAAAAACGCATGCGGGCTCGGAGGCCGCCATGCGCGCGTCTTGGATGATCGCGGATACTTATTTTCGCGCCGCCAAATACGACGCCGCGGTCGGCGCTTACCAGCAAATCATTGAAGCGAATCCCAAAGACAGCCGTTTGCCTCAGGCGCGTTTGCGCATCGCTCAAAGCCACTACAACAATCAAAAGTTTCCTGAAGCCATGGAAGCGTTTCAAAGCTTGATCGTCAATCATCCCGACACGCCCGAAGCAAAAGAGGGGCTCGATTTTTTGGCCTCATTGTTGGAGCGGGCCGAATTGCGTCATCTGGCGCAAGACCGCCTGCATAATGCGGCTGCTTTCTTGGGGGCTTCTTCAAAATTGGGCGCTGAAGCCCAATTTATCATCGCTCAGAGCTATTTCACCGCAGGAGACTGGGCTCATGCCGCGGAGGACTTGGAAAAATTGGGCATTGCGGGCTTTGACGCCGAGCGGTTGGCTTTGAAAGAGTACTATGCGGGTGAATCCTATTACCAATTGGGCAAGTGGAAAAATGCGGTTCGAGCGTTCGAACGCTTGGTCAAAAATTTTCCTCAAGATGAGCGCGTCGCCTTCGCTCTTTTTCGTCTCGGCGCCTCGTATTTTAAGCTTGAGAATTTCCGGGACGCCGCGCAATATTTTGAAGCCCTCGCACAAAATTATCCTAAATCGGATCAGGCGGCCAGCGCCATGTACAACGCGGCCATGAGTTATAAAAGCGCCAAGACTTGGACTCAGGCGGAGAACGCGTTCCTAAATTACATGCGCAAGTTTCCGGATAAAGCCAAAGAAACCGGGGCCCGGGAAGAACTGGCCGCCGTTTATGAGGAACAAAAAAAATACGGCGACGCCGCCATGCAGCTTGACGACGCCAGAAAAGAAATCGGCCGTTTGGAACCGCGCTATGGAGAGATGTCTTTTAAAATCGCCGAGTTGAGGGTTTTAGGCGGACAAGATGACGCCGCCATACAAACGTACGAGTTGTTGCTTGAGGAGTTGCCGGCCAAGAATGAATGGAGGCTCAGCGCCTTGATCAAACTCGGCGAGCTTTATGAAAAGAATAGCCGCTGGCAGGACGCCATCAGGGTTTATGATTTATTGGTCAAAGACGCCGTGAAACCTGAGTGGGTTCAAGCGGGCAAGGCCCGCGCCGAGTTCATCAAGACCAATCATCCGGAAATTTTCGGCGGCGGCAAAAAAACCGGTCCGCAGGGGGGTAACTAAATGCCTGAAATCAATTATTTGGAAATTCTGCGCACAAGCTTTACGCTTGTCTTGCTTCTGGGATGTTCGGTCGTGCTGCTGACCTTTGCCGCGGAGCGCTGGTTTTTCATTAAGAAAGCCTCCCGCGGCCAAGAGGCTTTCGTCAACACATTGATGAAGCTGATTGATTCCGGCAAGTTGGAAGAGGCGTTGACTCTTTGCGGAAAAACGCCCACGCCTTTATCCATCGTGGCCAAAGCCGCGATTACCCATCGCAAGAAACCCAAGTCGCAGCTGGAGGAGCTTTTATTGGCTATTCGTATGGAAGAACGCCAACATCTTGAGCGCCATCTGGGGGTTTTGGGCACATTAGGCAATATCGCTCCTTTCGTGGGCTTATTCGGGACGGTTGTCGGCATTATCAAGGCGTTCCAAGATTTAGCTCTATCTGGATCGGCAGGCCCTTCAGTAGTGGCCGCGGGCATCGCGGAAGCGCTCGTGGCCACGGCCGGAGGTTTGGCCGTCGCCATCCCTGCCGTTGTTCTCTATAACTATTTTCTTAAGAAGGTTAAAAATTTGACCGTGGCTATGGAAACCACGCAGATCAAAGTTTTGGTCGGATTGGAGGTCGCTTAACAAGAATGAGAACGCTTTCAGACGGCGACGATCCGATCACGGAAATCAACGTGACGCCGCTCGTCGATGTTTCCCTGGTTTTAGTCATTATTTTTATGGCGGTTTCTCCTCTTATCCTTCAGGCCGGCATCAAGGCCATGGAATCAAAAACCGGCGCCGCTCAAGGGCTCAAAACAGTCGAAAAAAACGTCAATTTAGAAATGGACCGGGCCGGGATCATGAGGGTCAATGGAAAAATCGTGCCCAAAGATGGATTGCGCATCGCGTTAAAGAAAGCGTTGGCCGCGAGCAAGGATCGACAATCCGGCACCAGAAAAATCGATTTGATGAACAAGAACAAGGACTCTCAAAAAGGAGAACAGGCGCGGTAATGGCCATGCAAACGGGCGGCGATCGAGACGAACCGGTCACCGGCATCAACGTTACTCCTCTGGTGGACGTTTGCCTGGTGCTTGTCATCATTTTCATGGTGACGGCGCCGATCCTAAACCAATCCACGCTTTCCGTTGATCTGCCCAAAGCCAAGACCAAGGAGGGCGAGGAAAAGTCCAATGTCACGATCACGATCACTAAAGATAAACGTTGGGCCGTCAATGAACAGGAAATCGCCGCGGACGAGATCGAAAAAGTTCTGCCGGCCAGGATTAGGCAAACTCCGGACAAGCTCGTCGTTATCAAGGCCGACCAGGAAGCGCTTCATGGCGAATTGCTATCAGCCATGCGGGCCGCGAAAAACGCCGGCGCCAAATCCATCACCATCGCGACGGTGCAGAAATGAGAAATTCGTTTGTTTCTTTCCGTCATTGCGAGCGCAGCGAAGCAATCTCATCAAAGAACTGCTTTTATGGGATGGCCACGGCCCCAAAGGGGCCTCGCCATGACAACCGAGAGATCTCAATGGTTGTTGCCAAATGAGCTGGGCCATTAATGATTCGCGGCGGTTGCAAGCCTGCTGGACCTTGTCGTTGTGCGTTCACGGCGCAGCCTTGGCCACTTTTTTGACCTGGCAGAAGCGCGTTGAAATGAGGCTTCCGGTTTTAGATAACGTTGAATTGATCGAGCCGGAGGCGTTGAAGCCGCCTTCGTCGCCCACGGCCGTTCCTCAGAAAGAGGAAAAAACCTGGCTCGACCTCATTAAAACAGCTCTGCCTAAAAAAACGGCCGCGCTCCTTGAGGAGTCCGTGCGCCCGGAGAAAAAACCTTCTCTCATGGAGACTCAGGCTCCGGCGCCGATCGATTTGAAGAAGGGGCTTGCCGGGGTTAAGCCTGAAATCAATTTGGACCGCGCGAATGTTCAGACCAAGGGGTTAAGCGACGCGGCCATGCCTGAAGCGGCCCGTTCGCAGCGCGCGCCTGCATTGAGCGAAGCTCCGATCAAACTTGAGGAAGTCGGGCGGGTGGCCGTTGCCAAACCGCAAGCCCCGGTTGAATCCATCGCTCTACGCACGACAACGCGCCGCTTGGCCGGCGACGGCGCCATCGCTTTGCCGGGTCTCAATCGGCCGTCTAAATCCGCTTTGAAAGAAGAAACCATCGCTTTAAATCGCGGTCCCGCCGTTAGGGTTCAAGCGCCGGTTGCCGACGATCGGGCGCTGGCCCTGCAAAATGCTCCTGCCGGAGCCGCTAAAGGGCCGGGAGCCGGCTCCATTCGCGACTTAACTGCGCCCGCCAAAGCCATCTCTAAGTCCTCCGATGAAAGGCTGTTGGGGGAGAAATCGTTCGGACGCGAAAAAGCCATGGAACTTAAAGGCCCTATCTCCAATCGTAAAATTCTTAAATACTTTTTGCCGGAATATCCTCAATGGGCCCGCGATCAAGCCATTGCAGCTTCGGTCAGCATTAAATTTTGGGTGGCTTCGGATGGCCGCGTGAGCAACAATACGGTGATTGAACGCACGTCGGGTTATAAGGATTTGGACGAACGGGCAATCCGGGCCATTAAGGGCTGGCTTTTTGAGCCGCTCAATTCGTCCGAAGAACAATGGGGAGTCGTGACATTTAGGTATGTGCTTGAGTAAATATTCGAGATTTCTTTTTTTAGCCGCGATGCTGATTGTTCCGGCAGGGTTTCTCCAGGCGCAGTTTCCGGCCGGCCTTCCCGGCATCGGCGGCGTTTCGCCGATGGATGAATCTGCGCCGAAAAAAGAAGATGACAAAGCCAAACAGGATTCGAAAGCTAAGTCTGATCAAAAGGCGCCTGCTGCGGCGGAAGTCTCCGGCGGGAAGGTCGGCGAATACGTCATCAAAGGCGAAAGCCGTCTGGCTTTAGACAGCGAAAAGCCTCCGCTGCAGGCGACGCTTGACGATGGGGAGCTCATCAAGCCTACGCTTGAGACGGAAAAACAGGCTTTTCTGGTCGGCCCGCCGGATTTTGGGCAGGTCAAAGACGCGGTTCCGACCGAGATTCATTCGGATTTCGTGATCGTGCCCCGGTATTTTGAATTTCGCCCGGATGCCGTGGCGCATGAGTTTAAGCTGCGGGCCGAGCTTGACCGCATTTATAAAGAGACTAATCTCAAGGAAGCCGCGGTTAAAGCCAGGTGGGAATTCCGCATCGCCGACGCTTCCGGTAAAATTTATATGGAATTTTCCGGCAAAGGCTTGCCGCCGGATGTTTTGGCTGTTCCGACGCGAAATGTGGAGGGTGAACCCGTCCGCCCCGGTTCTCCCTATGCCGGCGTCTTGACTTACCGCGACAGCTATGGCGAGGTGCATACGGCCCTGACTTCTCCGTTCACTCTTTCCGGCCTGCTGGAAAAAACGGAGAAAGGCTATGTCATTAACCTTTCCCTGGAAGCTCTTTTTGAGCGAAAACCAAAACCGGAGGATAAGGATAAAGGGGTTGTTTTGTCCGCGGCCGGAAAATCCATGGTTCAGGAAACCGCTGATTGGATTAAATCGCACCGTGGAGCTCTGGCTCCTCTTTATATCACTGTTTATTCAGGCAACAAGGAGAAAGGCCAAAAACAAGCTGATTTTTTAGCCGGACGGCTTATTCAAAGTCTTCTCAGAAGCAAGGAAAACGTGCAGGCGCGCGGTTCTCCCTCCGGCAGCCATCTGGATGAATATGTTGAGATCGCGGTTTTCGTCCCTAAAAAATAAGCTTTAAACGTTTTTTGCGTCCGCCTAGGCCCTTCAGGGAAAAATAATCCGGGTCTTAAGTCCCATGTTTAAAGGACCTTTTTCATCTAGGCTGTGAGTATGTTTAGATTCTTTGCGCGAGGTTTGATCGCAGTTTTTTGCGTTGTTGCGGCGCCTGCAGGCTGGGCTCAGGTGATCGTCGCCTCAGACGGTCGCGAGTATGACTGTTCCATCGAATGTCACCCGGAGTGTCCGGGGCAAGAGAATTTAAACGCCGTTTCAGGCGATGCTTCGGGAGCTTTTGTTCCGGCGACGACCCTCTCGGGAATTAAAAATCGTCTGGCTTCGGCGGGTATCGCCTCTCAAGGCGACAGCGACATCGGTTACGCTTATTTTCTCCAATTTCTTTGGAGTTATGAGAATCATGCGCCCAGAGAGTTCTATCAAGATTTGGAGAGCCGTTTGGCGTCGGGCGATGCTTCCGCGATTATTCTTTTAGATGATTTGCTGAACGCTTGCCGGGATTATGTCAGCATCGCCAACAGCAGCCAAGTCAATGTCCGCGTCATTGCGCAAGAAACTCTTGAACGCCGTATCGGCGAAATTGCCGGGGGCCGCTCCAATCGCGATCTTGCGCTGAAAATCAGGAGCGCTATGGACGAGATCGCGGCCGACAATGCGGCGCACAATCAGCGCATTGCTCAGCTGGAGACAAATTTGCAGGCCATGGGCATCAATCGCGATTGCGTTTATCGCGCCGGAACAGGCGCCGGTTCTCCTTGCGTCGAGGCGCCGTTGGCATGGTTTTATAACCTTGAAACCCGGCGCTATACGAATTTTGCTTTGACGTTCGATAAGTTGCGCCAAGGCAAAGAAGAAGATCGCGCTAGGGCTTTCCTTATCGATACGCTGGCGATTCTTGATGGCGCAAGAACGGGCAATTATGATAATCCCAATACGACCGAAGCCTCCAGCCGTATTTATGACCGGGAAAAGGAAGCTTTCGTTTATTTGGGGCTGGCTGCTCTCGCAGACGGCGGTTACAATCCCTACGGCCCTTTTTCAGGAACTTATGCTGAGTTCTCCGGATTTCTATCTGATTTGCAGGCAGAATATGCGCCTGGTTTTCAACCGGAGCCTGTGTCTGCGCCGGTTGCTCATGATAGCGGCGCTGTTCGCGAAGAAAATTCGCGTTCCGCTGATAATTTTCCATCCGAATGGAGAGAGAGAACAGGGACCATTGTTGTTCCCGCCGGAGGAGGCTATCATGGCTCCCGCACATCAGATGGTCACCGAATTGTGTACGAATAGATTATTTTAGTATTACTGTCTAAAAAATAGGACACTTTTTAAATAGGGACTATAGTCCCATTTAGGAATAGGACCAGCACTCCCCAACTTTTTCCCTAAAGTCTCACGTTCTTTGCATTAAATCCCTGTTACGCTTAAGGCGATGAACCCAATGCTTAAGAAACGAAGCATTCTAAAGCGCGGCATTACGCTGCTCATCGCTTTATCCCTTCTCATCACCACCCCCGGCCTGGACTTTTACCAGGTCTTTGCTCAGGTGATCATGGTGGATGGCATTGCGGTGGATTGCTCCAATCAAAGCCACCCGGCGTGCCCTTCGGAGGGCTCAA